>NZ_JARGEE010000539.1:0-5296 GCF_033794485.1 Streptomyces sp. MB09-02B | reverse complement strand
CCAGTCCCGCCCCGACCGCCCCCGCTTCATGTCCGAGCGCTGCTTCTTCTCCCGCAGCCGACGCTCGTTGATCCCGCGTGGGATACGGGTGGCCCGCCGCGGCTTCGGCGGCGGCGCGGTCGCCTCCGCGAGCAGCGCGGCCAGCCGTACGGCGGCGGTCTCCCGGTTGCGCCACTGCGAACGGTGCTCGGAGGAGCGGACGCTGACCACCCCGTCGACGAGCCGCGACGCGAGCCGCTCCAGCGCCCGCGCCTTCCACACCTCGGGCAGCGCCTCGGTGTTCGCGAGGTCGAACCGCAGCTCGACCTGCGAGTCACTGGTGTTGACGTGCTGTCCGCCGGGACCGGAGGACCGGGAGAAACGCCACATGAGCTCGGCCTCGGGAAGCGAGACGGAGCCACGGATGACGTGAGGACCGGACATGCCCCCATGGTCGCGCGGATGTCCGGCCCACGTCACGTCCTTTTCCCGGTGGGTAAAGAAAGCAAAAACCGCTGGAACCTCTGGCGCCCCTCCCGACGTTCATAGGGGTACAGGTAGCTTCGTCCCTGGCACGAAGCCCGCAAGGCACGTACGCAACGAGGGAAGGACTCCCAACCATGGCTGTAAGCCTGTCCAAGGGTGGCAACGTCTCGCTCACCAAGGAGGCTCCGGGCCTGACGGCCGTCACCGTGGGCCTCGGCTGGGACGTCCGCACCACCACCGGCACGGACTTCGACCTCGACGCCTCCGCGATCGCGGTCAACCCGCAGGGCAAGGTCTACTCGGACGGCCACTTCGTCTTCTTCAACAACAAGCAGACCCCGGACCAGACCATCGTCCACACCGGCGACAACCGCACGGGCGAGGGCGCCGGCGACGACGAGGCGATCAACGTCAACCTGGCGGGCCTCCCCGCCGACGTCGACAAGATCGTCTTCCCGGTCTCCATCTACGACGCCGAGAACCGCTCGCAGAACTTCGGCCAGGTCCGCAACGCCTACATCCGCATCATCAACCAGGCCGGCGGCGCCGAGATCGCCCGCTACGACCTCTCCGAGGACGCCGCCACCGAGACCGCCATGGTCTTCGGCGAGCTCTACCGCAACGGCGCCGAGTGGAAGTTCCGCGCGGTCGGCCAGGGCTACGCCTCGGGTCTCGTCGGCATCGCCCAGGACTTCGGCGTCAACGTCTGACGTTCCGCGCGCCGCGGTCCGGGCCGACGCCCGGCCTCGCCTCGCAGCACATCACCGAAGGCCCCGCCACACGGCGGGGCCTTCGGCGTCGTAGGCGCCGGTCGGCGGAGCACCGTGGTAGCGCTGACGTCACACGCGCCAGTCGGCCGAGTACTGGATGTGCAGCGTCGCGGAGAGGCGACGCCGGTTCCGTATCCGCGCCCAGGGCCCGGAGTTCAGCTCGACACAGAAGTGCCCCGCGTGCGGAAACCGGTACGGGAACGACGGGGCCTCGTCGACCAGACCGCGCAGCGCGGTGCCGTGCTCGCGGAACGCGGTGGGGCTGCCCACGACGAACAGTGTGTGCGCCGCGATGTCGAAGGCGAGGTGGTCGCGGTACGACCGGTAGAAGCGCCGCTCGTGGTCGATGGCGTCCTCGTCGGGGAAGTCCCGGTCCGGAGTGGCCGTCGTCTGGGGCCTGCCGGTGTCGAGCCGTGACCGCACCGGCTTCCAGCTGGCGGTCGGAAACCGCAGGCTGTGGTGGAGCAGCAACAGGTCCAGCGCGACGGGTTCACCGTCACCGCCGTCACCGCCGTCACCGCCGTCACCGCCGTCGACGACGCCGACGACGCCCTCGGGGGCAGGGTTCGCCCGGATCGGCAGATGGATCAGCGACCGGGCGGACCGCGCGGCCAGCGCCCACAGGGCGACGAGCCGTTCCGCGCCGGCCCGGTCGACGTACATCGACAACCAGTGGTGGTCGTCGCGCAACGCCAGCCGCGCCGGGGACGGTTCCGGTCGGATCACCCGGAACTCGTCGCCGCCCAGGCGGACCTTGTGCACCCGCACCCGCTCTTTCACACGAGGCACTGTAGATCCCGGTGTCGGACCTGATCGGTACCGTGCGGGCATGCTGCTGCTCGAACCGCTCCGCACGGCCGGGGACGGAACCGTCCCCGGCCCCCTCCTCGCCGAACTCACCGCCCTGCACGCCTCCAACCGCGACTTCTACGCCCTGAGCGGTGACTTCCCGGACGCGAACGACATCCGTCCCGAACAGGTGGCCGCGGCGCTGAGCGTGGAGCTCGCCAACCCGGACGTGGAGATCCTGCTCGCACGCGAGGGCGGGGACGAGGGACGGGGACATCGGCTCGTCGGGGTCGCCATCACCCTCGCACGGCATTTCGATCCGGCCGACCCGGACCCGTGGATCGGCTTGCTGCTCGTCGACGGGGCGGCCCAACGCCGGGGGTATGGGCGCCAGTTGGCGACCCTCGTCGAGGAACGGTTCCGGGAGGCGGGGCGGGCGGCCGTCCGGCTGGCGGCGCTCGACAACAACCCCGGCGCCCTGTCCTTCTGGACCTCCCTCGGCTACGAGTTCGTCGAGCACCGCCGGGACCGCCAACTGGGGCGCCCCTGCACGGTGTTGCGCAAGACGCTGCGTACGCCACGCCGGGCCGCCCGGATCGCCGTACTCGATCCGGAGGGCGCCGTCTTCCTCTTCCAGTACCGCGACTCCGAGGTGGGCGTGCACTGGGCCCTGCCGGGCGGCGGTCTGGAGGAGGGCGAGACCACGCGCGAGGGCGCCGCGCGGGAGTTGCGCGAGGAAACGGGCTGGACGGACCTGGAGCCGGGCGCCCTGCTGTGCACCTGGGAGCACGACTTCACGCGCTACGACATCCCCGTACACCAGCACGAGACGGTCTACGTGACGCGGGGGCCACGCCGCGAACCGGTGGGTGGTCTCCTCACCACCTCACGCGCCGAGGAGGGCATCCTGGCCTGGCGCTGGTGGACCCCCGCGGACCTCGCCGACCCGGCGGCCGAGCCGGTCTGGCCGCCGGACCTCGCCCACCTCCTGGCGCGGTTCGGGACGCCCGACGCCACGGGCGCCACGGGAGCCACACCCACGCCGTAGCCTTCAGGGTTTCGGTGGCTTCCCGTCCCCGTACAGCCAGTCCTCCCAGATCGGGGCCAGGTCGGTGTCCGGGGCCGCCGTCGCCGCGAACTCCTCGGCGTACTCCGTGAAGTCGGCCGTGTCGGCGTTGCCGTGGCGGTGCGTGGTCGCCCAGCCCTGGAGCAGCTCCAGGAAGGCGTCGTCGCCGACGGCCTGACGGATCTTGTGCAGGACCATGGCCCCGCGTTCGTACACCGGGCTGTCGGAGATCCGGGCGGCGCTCGGCGGCTTCGCGGGCGGGAAGTCCCAGACGGCCTCGGCGTCGGCGGCGTCCTGGAAGTAGTCGCCCTCGTACAGCGCGTCGAAGATCTCCTGGGCGCTGTCGCCGCCGTGGTCCTCCTCCCACAGCCACTCGGCGTACGTGGCGAACCCCTCGTTGAGCCACATGTCCCGCCAGCTCTTCGGGGTGACGGAGTCGCCGTACCACTGGTGGGCGAGTTCATGGACGAGGAGCGAGAGGTCGGGGGCGCCGGGGAAGACGGGCCGGTTCTGGGTCTCCAGCGCGTACGCGACGTCCTCCGGCCGGTCGACGATCGCGCCGGTGGAGGAGAAGGGGTACGGACCGAAGTTCCCCTCCGCCCACCTGATGACCTCGGCGATCCGCCCGAGGACCGCCCGGCTCTCCTCGGCCTGGGAGGGATCGACGGCGACGTACACGGGAAGCCGCGGGCCCTCGACCGTCGAGCGGCGGATCTCGTACCTGCCGATGGCGAGCGTGGCCACGTAGCTCGCCATCGGTTCGGCGGTGTGCCAGGAGAAGGTCGTGCGGCCGCCGCGGGTGGACTCGCGGGTCAACTCGCCGTTGGAGACGGCCCGCAGGCCCTCGGGGACGGTGACGGTGAGGTCGTAGGCTGCCTTGTCGGAGGGGTGGTGGTTGCCGGGGAACCAGGCCATCGAGCCCGTGGGTTCGCCGAGCGCGAGGACGCCGTCGGCGGTCGGCAACCAGCCCTCCCGGGAGCCGTCCGGGTCGGTGATCGTCACAGGCGTGCCCGAGTAACGCACCGTCGTGCGGAACGTCCGCCCCTCGTCGAGCCCCTGCCCGGGGGTGACGGTCAGCTCCTGTCCCGCCCGCTTCCACCGCGCCGCCGCGCCCTCGACGGCGACCGACTCGACGTCCATCCCCCGCAGATCGAGGTTGAAGGAGCCGAGGTCCCGCGTCGCCCGCGCGGTGACGACGGCGGTGGCCCGCAGGCGGGCCCGCGAGTCGGGGTCGTAGGCGAGGGTGAGGGAGTAGTGGGTGACGTCGTACCCGCCGTTGCCGAGCCGGGGGAAGTACGGGTCCCTGAGGCCGGCGGAGCCCTCGGAGCCCTCGGAGCCCTTGGCCCGCCCGGCCCCACCACCGCCGTCGGTGCACGACGTGAGCGTGAGGGCCAGAGCGACGGTGAGCAGGGCGGCCGGGGCAACCCGTGCGGATCGGGACACGACGGCGATCCTATGAGGACATGACACCATCGCCTACGTGCTCGACATCGGCTACGCCCTCTCCAACCGCTTCCCGGACCCGCCGCAGACGGACTACCGCCGCGCGGACGTGTACGCGCTGCGGCACGACCTGTTCTGCGGTGACGTGTACCTCGCCGACACCAAGGCGGACCGGGAGCTGTCCACAGCCTGGGGATGGGTGCCGGTGCTGGACTTCGCGTGGGCGCTGTGCGACATCGTGGAACAGCTCGACCAGGACCCGGCCGGCTCGCGTGCCTCCCGCCCCCAGTACGCGGAACTCGACTTCACCGAGTCCACGGACCGCATGCTCTTCGAGCGCCGCTTCGGGTGGGTGGACGTCGAGTCGGACTGGATGCCGGCCGAGGACCCCCCGTTGACCTTCTCCCACGCGGAGCTGCGCCGGGAGGCCCGCGACTTCCTCCACGACGTGCTCGCCGACCTCTGCGACCTGCACGAAGCCCTGTCCGAGAACCCAGCGATCTGGACCCTCCAGTCCCGCTTCCCTCGGGTTCCGTAAGGGCCGCCGTGTTCGTCCGCGGCTCCGGTGGGGGCTGGCCGCGCAGTTCCCCGCGCCCCTGAAAAGCAGGGGCTGCGCCCCACGCTTTCGGCCCGAAAGTCCGTAGGCCTTTCAGGGGCGCGGGGAACTGCGCGAGAAGCCCCACCGGACCCGCGGATGGGGGTCAAAGGGGCGCAGCCCCTTGAGGATGGGACGGGTAGGGGCGGCGGGGGCGAAGAACCCCAC
>NZ_JARGEE010000538.1:0-5298 GCF_033794485.1 Streptomyces sp. MB09-02B | reverse complement strand
GGGCGGCGGCGGGGGCGTCCACCAGCTCACCGTTCACCCGGAGCTTGAGCGGGGCGGTCAGGCCCCGGGCGCCGTGCACGAGGTCCGGGCGTACGGCGACGACGGCACCGACCGTGGCGGCGGTGATCGCGGCCTCGCCGATGCCGATGAGGACGTGGACGCCGACCATGGCGGTCAGGACCGAGCCGATCGGCACGTCCGTGGTGCCGCCGATCGCGTAGACGAGGGTGAAGGCGGCGGCCGAGGCGGGCACGGAGACCAGGGCGGCGACGAAGGCGGAGACGGTGATCGAGCGCCGCTTGCGGGGGAGGATCCTGACCAGCGTGCGGAAGACGGCGTAGCCGACGACGGAGGTCACCACCCCCATGATCGTGATGTTCACGCCGAGGGCGGTGAGGCCGCCGTCCGCGAAGAGGATGCCCTGCATGAGGAGCACCACGGACACGCAGAGGACCCCGGTGTAGGGGCCCACGAGTATCGCGGCCAGGGCCCCGCCGAGGAGATGTCCGCTGGTCCCGGCCGCGACCGGGAAGTTCAGCATCTGCACGGCGAAGATGAACGCGGCGACGAGCCCGGCGAGGGGCGCCGTCCGCTCGTCCAGCTCGCGCCGGGCACCGCGCAGACTCACGGCGACCGCACCGGCGGCGACGACTCCGGCGGCCACCGAGACGGGGGCGTTGATGAATCCGTCGGGGACATGCATACGAGGGCTCGCTCTCCTGACAGGGGGCCGGGCCACCGGGTGGGGACGCGCTGGCTGGAACCTTACGATGATAGTGCCTTATTGCGACCCTCTTGCAAGAGCGCCTGCGTACCGAATAGCGAAGGGTTCGCCGGGCACCTTGGCCCCTTACAGGCGGCTTGCAGTGCCCTTGCAGGGCTTCCGGGGGCGCGCGGCCGAAAATATGCGACATTGGAGAGGCAGTGGACAGCGGATGCACAGCTTCTGCTTGTGTCACTCAGCGTGAGGAGTCCTTCGATGTCCGTCACCGTCGAGCAGTACGCCCGGGCGCATGTCGTCACGGACTCCCCCGAGGACCGGGACACCGTGCCGGTCGTCCTCCGCTACGACCCCGACACCGACGCCTCCGCCGTGCACGTACGCCTCCCGGGCCCCGACGAGTGGGCCTTCCCCCGTGAGGTCCTCGAACGCGGCCTGCGCACCCCCACCACCGCCGGCCCCGTGAGCATCTGGCCCTGCGGCCGGGTCCAGGCCGTCATGGAGTTCCACTCCGCCGAGGGGGAGGTGGCGGTGATGCAGTTCGACACCAAGGCACTGGTCCGCTTCCTGCGGCGGACGTACACGGCCACGCCGGTGGCGCCCTGAGGGGAGCGTCCGGCGCCGCTCAGGGGGTAGGCATGACGGCGACCGACGCGGAGCCTCGGTCACCGCGACCGCCGCAACCGCCGCAAGCATGGGGGACGCATGACAGCGCGGACGAACGACGCCACGGACACCGGGATCACGACGGTTCCCGGCGAAGGGCTGGCACCGCCGTACACCCTCGCCTCGCTGTGGGTGGTGCGGCACGGGCAGAGCACAGCGAACGCCGCGTACGCCGAGGCCGAGCGGACCGGGTCGACGGAGCCGCTGCCGGGCCGGGGCGCGGACGTCCCCCTCTCCGGGCTCGGCCGCACGCAGGCCCAGGCGTTGGGTGGGTGGCTGGCGGGACTCGCGGGGGACGACGGCGGGCCGGGCCCGGATCTGGTGGTGTGCTCGCCGTACGTGCGGGCGCGGCAGACCTGGGAGGTGATGGCGGGGCAGCCCGGTGCGGCCCCGCCGCCGCTGCTGGTCGACGAGCGGCTGCGGGACCGGGAGATGGGGGTCTTCGAGATGCACCCGCCGGCCGCGTTGCGGGCCCGCGCGCCCGAGGAGGCGGCACGGCGGGCGCGGACCGGCGACTGGTTCTACCGTCCGCCGGGCGGCGAGGCGCTGGCCGATGTGGTGCTGCGGGTACGGGACTTCGTCGGCGAACTGGACCGCGTCGCTCCCGGCCGCCGGGTCCTCCTGGTCGCCCACGACGCGATCGCCGTCGCCGTGCGCCTCGTGTGCGCGGGGCTCGGCGCGACGGCCCCCGACCGGCTGCCGCCCGTCCCCAACGCCTCGGTCTCGCGGTGGGACAACGACGGGCAGCGGCTGCGGCAGGCACGGTGGGGCGACACGACGCACCTCGAACAGCCGGGAGCGACCGGCTCCCCGGCCCCGGCTACACCGGCACCGTGAGCGTGGCGGTGTAGCCCTTGTCGGTGCTGCCCTCGACAGCGGCGAGCTGCTGGTCGTAGCCGTCGCTGAAGATCATGTCGGTCTCCAGGGAGAGCTCGCCGAGGTTCTGGACGCTGTCGCCGTAGCCGTCCGTCGCGTACACGGTGTCGCAGACGTCCTTGGGGAAGGCGAGCTGCGAGGTGACGGCGATGTTCCGGGCTGCGGTGGCGTCGGCGAGGCTGTCGTAGACCTCGAAGTGGAGGTGGGGCCAGCGGCCGGGGTAGCAGCCGGGGAAGACCGAGGTGAAGGTGAGCCGGCCCTCGTCGTCGGTCTCCTGGACGCCGCGCAGGTAGTTCTCGTCGGTGACGCCGTCGGAGTAGAGGGAGTACCGGCCCTCCCTGTCGCATTGCCACAGGTAGACGGCCGCGCCCTTCTTCGGGGTGTCGCAGCCGGAGGACTGGTCGACGACGGTCAGCGTGATCGTCAGCGGGACGCCTTCGGCGACACCGTCCGACGAGCCGAAGCTCCGGGTGATGTCCCGCCGGACGACACCGCTCTCCTCCAGGACGTTGGGGCCGTTCGAGCCGTCACCGGGGTACGGGCCCTCCGTCTCGCTCGGGATGACCTCGCAGTCGGCGCCGGAGGTGCCGGACGAGGACGAGGACGAGGCGGAGGAGGCCGGGTCGGACGCGGAGCCGCCGGCGGAGTCGTCCGAGGAACAGGCCGCCACCAGCGGGACCATGCTCGCGCCGGCCAGCAGTCTGATCATGCGGCGACGGGCGAACACGGGCAGGTCGTGGGAGAGCCCTCTGTCGAACTCGTCGTCGTGGTGCTGGTCGTGCCCGTGACCGTGGATGTGGCCGTGGCTGTGGCCGTGACCTTGGCCGCTGCTCTTGGGTGCTGTGCTCATCTGCGGAACCGCGCTTTCCGAATGTTCCCGTCATGGAATGCGCGTGATGCTAGGGGCGATTCCTGTGTGCTTCCCAGGCCTTCACCATGCCGTTGTTGTCAGACCGCGCGGCCTCGCGTCACCGTGTGGCCGCCGACAGCATCACGAGCGCGAACATCACGACGGGCGTCACGATCATCGTGGCCAGATGGACGGCCCACGTCCGGGTCATCCGCAACACCGGGAACAGGACCAGCCCGCCCAGGAGCCAGCACCCGTAGATCCGCCCGGCGAGCTGCCAGGCGTCGGTCTCCTCGGCCCGGGTGGTGGGCTGAACGAACAGCGCGCCGACGGCCACGAGAAGCAGCACACCGCACAACAGCACGTTCCCGACCCCGACCCCGACGACGACCCGCCGGTCCTCAGTCCCCCGGGCCATGGTCGGCACCTCCCTTGAACCAGCGAAGCTCGGCGGCAGTCACGGTCCCCCTCCGACGCTTGCGCGACGACGTCGTCCACCCCTTCGAGTGAATACGCCAACTCGACTGGCCATGAGCATATTTGACCGCCATATGCTCACACCCACGAGCGACGAAAGGACCAAGCGCACCCCTATGGTCAGTTCCCCTCATGAAGCCATGCATCGGATCTTCCAGCAGGATCCGGGCGTCTTCGCCCGCGCGGTTCGGGCACTCGGCATCCCGTTCGACGATCCGATCTCGGCCACCCCGTTCTGCACCGACCTGACGGAAAATCGTCCTCTGGAACGGAGGGTGGACACACTGCTGAGCATCGAAACGAAGCGAGGCAAGTTCCTTCTGGCCGTAGAGGCTCAGGGAAAGAAAGCCGTCGACAAACCGAGGAACTGGGCCTACTACCTGGCGCACCTGCACGCGAAGTACGAGCTGCCCGCAGTGCTCCTCGTGGTGTGCGACAACAGGAGCACAGCCGCCTGGGCGTCCGAGTCCGTCGACTTCGGTCCACCCGAGTGGCCCTCCCTCACACTGCGCCCCCTCGTCCTGGGGCCGGACGACGTACCAGTCATCGACGACCCGGTGAAGGCTCGCCAAGACATCCCGCTGACCGTTCTGTCCGCTGTCCTGCACCGCCGCGACCCCCAGGCCGATGCCATACTCAAAGTACTGGTAGACGCTCTGAAGGGCCTCGAAGCCCGCGATCCCGACACCGCGACGATCTTCGTTGAACTGACATCTCAGGGGCTGGGTGAAGCGCCGGCCGCCGACACCTGGAGGGCACTCATGACCGACCTCTCGTTCTTCACGTCGCCGATCTCCGAGGAGATCCGGGCGGAGGGCAGGGCGGAGGGTAGGGCGGAAGGCCACGCCAAGGGCAAGGCCGAGGACATCCTGCTGCTCCTCGATGGTCGCGAAGTCCCCATGTCCGCCCCCGATCGCGACCGCATCACGTCCTGCCACGACCTCGCCACCCTCAACCTCTGGTTCACCCGCGCGATCACGGCCACCTCTGTCGCCGAGGTGTTCGCCGAGGAGTGACCCCGATGCCGTCGCGTGATCAGCTGGGTTCGTGGAGACCATCATCGCCAGTGGTATAGCCGTGCTCGGGACCCTGCTCGGGTCGGGGCTGACGCTCGCCTATCAACAGCGCGCCACCGATCGGACCCACGAGTTCACCCGTCGCGAGAAGCTCCGTCAGGAACGTCTTGACGCCTACTCCGTGTATGCCGGTGCGCTGATCAACTACCGCCGCTGCCTTGTCCACCTGTGGTTCTGCGAGCACGAACAGCCCCCGCCCGAGGACCCCGACACGGTCCGCGTCCGTGCGTACGACCTGCGGTCCGCCGCGCAGGAGGCCCTGTTCCGCGTACAGATGCTCACGGCCGACGAAGACCTGAGCCGGGCCGCCGAGGCCGTCCTCGCCGACGTCACCGCCGTCCTCAAGACCGACAGCAGACCGGAGTTCGACGCGCGCCGGGTGCGGACCCGGGACGAGATCGCCCTCCTCATCAGGACCGCCAAACAGCACCTCTAGGGCCCCATGTGCCGACGGTCACCTGCGCCGCCCAGGCCACCGAGGCCGCCGAGGCCGTCCGCGCCCCTCGGGTCCTCACGCCCCCACCGTCCCGTCCACCGTTCCTTTGGACTGAGCATGAGTGCACATGTCCAGCCGCACGCCCCGAACGGTCTTGAGCGCACTGGTCCCCGGCGTACTCGACCCCTGGGCGGCG
>NZ_JARGEE010000537.1:0-5307 GCF_033794485.1 Streptomyces sp. MB09-02B | reverse complement strand
GGGCAGGAGGCCGTGAGTGGTGACGGGGTCAGGAGGGCCGGGCGTTCGGGCTCAGGTGGCGCCGAGGACCGGGCCGGTGCTGGCCCGCAGGGAGATCGGAGGTACGAGCAGGTGGTTCCGGGGCGACGCGTCGGGATGGTCCAGCCGCTCGACGAGGAGGTCGACGGCGAGGCGGCCCATCTCCTCGGCCGGTACGTCCGCCGCGGTGAGCTGCGGGGTCACCGTCTCCGCCCACCGGGACGCCACCACTCCGGTGACGGAGAAGTCGCGCGGCACATGGCGGCCGGCCCGGGCCAGCCCCCGGTAGAGGCCACCCAGCGCCGCCTCGTTCAGCGTGACCAGGCCCGTGGTCGCCGGGTCGTCCCGCAGGATCCGCTCCAGGCACGCCTGCCCGGAGCCGGCGTCGTCCCCGCACGTGTACGACCGCACGGTCAGTCCACGCTCGGCCGCGGCCTTCGTGAAGCCGTCCAGCCCCCGGTGCGCGGACTCGTACCCGGCCCGCAGGAGCTGCTCGGGCCGGTTGACGAAGGCGACCCGGCGGTGGCCGAGGTCCGCGAGGTGGTGGACGCACGCCTCCGCCAGCGCGGTGTGGTCGAGCCCCACCCACCAGCCGCCCTCCGGCCGGGCGGTGCGCCCGATGGCGACGGAGGGGAAGTCGAGGTCGGCCAGGTGATCGACCCGGTCGTCCTGCAGCCTGATCTCCATCAGGATCGCGCCGTCGACCCGGCGCTCCCCCAGCAACCGCTGGAAGGAGCGGTCGCTGTCGACTCCACTGGGTGAGAGCAGTACGTCGTAGTCGTGGGCCGCGGCGGCCTCCACCACGCTGCCGATGAAGTCCAGCTGCATGCCCGTGTAGTGGTTGCCGGCCGGTGGGAAGACCAGGCCGATCGTGCTGGTCCGCCCGTTGGCCAGGGCCCGCGCGCTCGCGTTGGGCCGGTAGCCCAGCTCGTCGATGACCTGCTGGATCTTCCGGCGGGTGTCGTCCGACACGGGGCGTTTGCCGCTCAGCGCGTAGGACACGGTGCTCCGCGAGACACCGGCCCGCCGGGCGATCTCACCGATGTTCACGGAGAACTCCTTGCTCGCACCGGTTCGACGCTCCGCGGAGGCGAAGCTTCCGAGCCGCTGGGACGGAAGAGTGACAAGAGTACGGTTCCCGGTCGTCGAACCGGTTCGCGTGAAGTGAAGGTAGGAACAGGCTGGGCGGCTGTCAACACCCCAAACGGCACTTCTCGTCACAGCATGGCGCTGCAGGCGCTCCCCGGCCCCCCGGGACTTCGCTCGTGTCGGGGGTATTGCTGCGCGATTTCTCCGGTGCTAGCTTCCTGCGAACCGGTTCGACGAACTGATCCCTCCCGGCGGCCGAGGGCCCCGCCCCGCACAACCCCGGTGTGCGGGGCCCCGCCACGGTTACCCGGGCCAGTCGCCCCCTGCTCCGTAGCGCGGGCGATCGAACCGATTCCGCACCACCGCCACCTCGGCACCCGCCTCACCGACCACGTCACGCGGACGAACAGCCGGGGCCGAGGCGGGCCGACCGGAACCGTTACTCACAGGATCGAGGACGCACTCCATGCCATCCGCTGACAGATCGGCCCGGCGCCGGGCCCCGGCCGCCGTGGCCCTGGCCCTGGGCGCGGGCGTGCTGGTCGCGCCGGCCGTCCCCGCCCAGGCGGCCACCGCGCCCGAGCCCACGGCCCGCTACACCTTCGACGAGGACGACCTCGCGTCCGGGAAGATCACGGACGTCTCCGGCAACGGCCTGACGGCGAGCCTCGTCAACGGCTCCACCGCACGGTCCGTCGAGGGCACGGGCGGCGGCAAGGCGCTCGCCCTGCCCGGCGGAGCGCCCACCTCCGACGGCGCGTACGTGCGCCTGCCCCGCGCGGTGGTCGGCGACGCGACCGACCTGACGGTGTCCGCCCGGGTGAAGTGGGGCGGCGACAAGGCGTCCTGGCAGCGGATCTTCGACCTGGGCACCGACACGACGAAGTACCTCTTCACCACCCCGTCCAACAACGGCGGGGTCCTGCGCACCGCCGTGACCACCGGCGGCGGGGGCGCGGAGTCCCAGGTCTCCGGGTACGCGGCGCTCCCAGCCGACGCCTGGCGGACGGTCACGGTCACCCTCGACACGGCCGCCGGACGTGTCACCACCTACCTCGACGGCGTGGCCGTCTCCTCCGCGAAGACCGGGGTGAAGGCCAGGGAGCTGCTGGACGCCTCGGCCACCGCCGCCGGTTACATCGGCAAGTCCTTCTGGCCGGACCCGCTGCTGCAGGGCGCGATCGACGACTTCACGGTGTGGCACGCGGCGCTGAGCGCCGAGCAGGTGGCGGATGTGGTCGGTGACGTCCCCACGCTCCGTGAGCTGTCGCGGACGACCTTCGACGTGCGCACCACCACCGGGACCGCTCCGTCCCTGCCCGCCTCGGTCCGCTCCTCGTACTCCGACGGCTACGACCGTGACACGCCGGTCGTCTGGGACGCCGTGCCCGAGGAGAAGTACGCCCGCCCCGGCACGTTCACGGTGGCAGGACGCGCGGCCGGACGGGACGTGAAGGCGACCGTCGCCGTGGTCCGCGAGGGCCGGCTCACCGTCGACCTCGCCTCGGACACCGGCGCGTTCCACGGCGGCGCCTCCGGCACCCTCTACGGCGTGTACGGGCCGGACGTCCCCACCAACAACCTCATCGAGGGCATGGGGTTGCGCACGGTCGCCACCAAGGCGCAGGACGGTCCGCAGCACCCGGGGGCCGACGCGCTGGAGGTGGTGAAGCCGCTGGCGGACTCCACCGACGGCGACGTGTACATCTACATGACCGACATCCACCGCGGCTTCCCGTACCAGTGGCCGGGCGACACCCCCGCGGAGAAGCTCAAGCTCTACGAGGAGAAGATCGCCACGCAGGTCGACCAGGTGCTCCGACTGCCGAAGGAGTACCAGGACAACATCGTCTTCGTGCCGTACAACGAGCCCGAGGGCAACATGTTCGGCACCGGCGAGTGGAGCTACAACCGGGTCAGCTGGCTCGACGACCCCGACGACTTCTTCGCCGCCTGGGACTCCGCGTACGAGCTGATCAAGAAGAAGATGCCGGACGCCCGGATCGCCGGCCCCAACACCAGCGTCCTGTACGCCCAGGTGAAGGGCTTCATGGCGCACGCCCTGGCCGCCGGCACCCTCCCCGAGGTCGTCACCTGGCACGAGCTGAGCCACCCGGAGGCGGTGCGCGACAGCGTCGCCAAGTACCGGGGCTGGGAGAAGGAGCTGTTCGAGGGCACCGACCGTGAGGGCACCCAACTGCCCATCAACATCAACGAGTACGCCTTCAACTACCACACCTCGGTCCCCGGCCAGATGATCCAGTGGGTCTCCGCGATCGAGGAGTCCAAGGTGGACGCCGACATCGCGTACTGGAACATCGACGGCAACCTCTCGGACTCCGCGGTGCAGTCGAACCGAGGCAACGGCCAGTGGTGGCTGCTCAACTCCTATGCCTCGATGAGCGGGCACACGGTGAAGGTGGACCCGCCGTTCCCCGGCGAGAACTACACCATGCAGGGCGTCGGCACGCTCGACGAGAAGAAGAAGCAGGCCCGGCTGGTCTTCGGAGGTTCCACCGGCAAGGGACACATCACCTTCGCCGGCGTCCCGAAGAAGATCTTCGGCAAGAACGTCCACGCCTGGGTCCGTGAGATCGAGTGGAGCGGACAGCTCGGCGACAGCTCCGGCCCGAAGCTGCTGACCGAGACGAACCTGAAGGTCGCCGCCGACGGCACGGTCTCCGTCGACTTCGGCGACGGCACCCTGCCGGCGCTGAAGGAGTCCTCGGCGTACGAGATCGTCCTCAGCCCCGCCGGGAAGGCGAAGGCCACCCAGGACGCGCCCACGCGCTGGCAGAACTCGTACGAGGCCGAGGACGCCGCGCACACCGGGTCCGGCTACTCGAAGAACGGGCCCGAGGGCTCCCCGCGCGACGTGTCGAAGTTCTACACCTCCGGCGGCTACAACGTCGGCGGCCTGCGCACCGGTTCGGACATGACGCTCGACTTCACCGTGGACGTGCCCGAGGACGGCACCTACGACCTGAGCGTCTTCGCCAACTCCCTCAACACCTTCGACAAGATCAAGGACCAGGGGCCGACCAACGTCTTCCTCCGGATCGACGGCAAGGCGGACGGCGAGCAGGAGCTGTACCTGCCGCTGGGCTACAAGTGGGTGGTGTGGGACCACACCGACACCACGGTCCGTCTCACCAAGGGCAAGCACACCCTGACGCTGGCCGCGAGGAGCGCCGACGGCAAGCGCGTCACCAAGGGCGACGCCATCGTCGACCGGCTGACCCTCAGCCTGCCGGACTCCTCCGCCCGCACGCGGGTGTACGAGGGGGAGCTCGCCTGGCTGGGCGGCGGGGCACGTCCCGTCTACGACCCGCCGAAGCGGGCGGCCACCGGATCGGGCGCCGCCCGGCTGTCCAAGAAGGGGACCGCCACGTTCTGGGTCTACTCCCCCGCCGACCGCGAGGCCACCCTCCGCGTCGACACCCTGAAGGGTTCGGGCGCCCGTCTCTCCGTCAACGGCCAGGACGTCCTGCGGCTGGACAAGGGCGGGAACAGCGTCGCGGTCTCCCTCTCCGGGGGCGTCAACAAGGTGACGGTGACCGGGGGTTCGTCCACCACCCTCGTCGACCGCCTCACGGTCACCTCGACCGAGGGCACGCTCCCGACGCGTACGTACGAGGGGAAGGACGCCGAGCTCGGCGGCTCGGCCGCGCTCAGCTCACTCTCCCTGGCCACGGGCGGCACCGCGATCACCGGGATCGGCGGCGCCCCGGGCAACGGCAACACCGCCACGTTCACCGTCACCGCGGACCGGGCGGGCACCCACGCGCTGCGCATCCGCTACTCCAACCCCGAGCAGTCGCCGGCCACCCACTACAACCCGGACCCGCTCGCCCGCCACGCCGACCTCGCCGTCAACGGCGGTGGGACGCGGCGGGTCACCTTCCCGCACACCTTCCACGAGAACAACTTCTGGGAGCTCACCGTCCCCGTCCAGCTGAAGAAGGGACAGAACACGCTCACCTTCCGCTCCGAGGAACTCCCGAACTTCGACGGCGAGACCTACGCCTCGGACACCTTCCCCGGCGTGCT
Organism: Streptomyces sp. MB09-02B; assembly: GCF_033794485.1. Classification (NCBI taxonomy): domain Bacteria; kingdom Bacillati; phylum Actinomycetota; class Actinomycetes; order Kitasatosporales; family Streptomycetaceae; genus Streptomyces; species Streptomyces sp. MB09-02B. Next base: position 150 of record NZ_JARGEE010000537.1, on the reverse strand, counting down.
GCTCCGTTCCCGCCACGCCCCGCTGATCGACCGGATCACGGTCGCGCCGTACGCCCGGGAGGTGCGATGAGACGAGCGGCGCCGACGGTGTGGTGACGCGCCCGAGGACCGGGTAGCGGTCGCCTCCCCACCCGTCCCCCCGATGGAGCG
>NZ_JARGEE010000536.1:0-5315 GCF_033794485.1 Streptomyces sp. MB09-02B | reverse complement strand
GTGCAGGTTGTCGGCCCATGCTCCGAGGTCGTTGTCCTTGGAGCCGTAGTACCAGCCGTAGTACTTGTTGAAGCCCGTGGTCTGCGTGTGCAGGCCCGCCTGGGCGTTGTCGGGGTCCTCGCCGCGTACGGCGTAGGTGGAGAGGCGGTCGGGGTCCTCGGCTTCGATGATGTCGGCGAGTGACGCGAGGAGCCTGTTCGTGGCGGTGCCGTTGTAGTCGAGGAGTTCGTTGCCGATGCCCCAGAAGGCGATCGAGGGGTGGTTGTAGTTCTGCCGGATCAGTTCCCGCAGTTGGTTCTGGGTGCTGGTGGTGAAGGCGGCCGAGTCGGTGACGATGTCGACCAGCGGGATCTCCGCCCAGACGATCATGCCGCGTTCGTCGGCGAGGTTGTAGTCCTTCTGGTCGTGCTGGTAGTGCGCCATCCGGATGGCGTTGGCTCCGATCTCGCTGATGAGGTCGAGGTCCTGGGTGTGGTCGGCGTCGGATATCGCCCAGCCCTTGGCGGCCCGGTCCTGGTGCAGGTTGACGCCGTGCAGGTGGAGGTGGCTGCCGTTGAGGTGGAAGCCGGTGTCGGCGTCGACGGCGAGGGAGCGAAGGCCCAGGCGTTCGGTCACCACGTCCGTAATCGTGTCCCCGCCGCCGGTGACGTCATGGATCTCGACGCTGGCGTTGTAGAGGTACGGATCCGCCAGTCCGTTCCACAGATGTGGGTTGTCGACGTGGACGGTCTGCTGCATCTCCTTGCCGGTGGCCGCGGGGACGGTCTGCGCGGTGCTGCTCGTGTCCGCGACGATGGTCCCGCTCTTGTCGGCGATGACGGTGCGGACGACCACCGATCTGGTGGTGCTGCTGTCGTTCCACAGCTTCGTCGTCACGGTCACCGTGGCCGACGCCGCGGTCACGTTGCTCTGCCGCAGGTAGATTCCGGGGCCCGCGTAGTCCGTCATCCGCACATGGAGGTCGTCGACGGCCCACAGGCTCACGTTGCGGTAGATGCCGCCCTGGAAGGTGTAGTCCGCGCCTACCGGGGCGATGTTGGTGTCGCGGGTGTTGGTCACCTTGACCGCGATGATGTTGTCCTGTCCCGGGACGAGCACGGCGGTGGCGTCGAACCTGAAGCGGGAGTACCCGCCCTTGTGCTGTCCGAGGTACGTGCCGTTGACCCAGACGTCGGCGACCTGGTTGACCCCGGCGAACTGCAGGTACAGCCTCTTGCCGGCCATGGTGGACGGCACGGTGTAGTGGCGGCGGTACCAGCCCACCCCGCGGTGGTAGTTGTTGGCGCCGTCGGCCCCGTCGACGGCGTTCCAGGTGTGGGGCGTGGTGACCGACGTCCATCCGGAGTCATTGAATCCGGGCGTCTGCGCGCCTGTGACGTCCGATCTGATGAATCGCCACCCGTTGTTGAGGTGGATCCAGACACGGGGATCAGGCGCGGTGTACGTCGTGGCGGCGGACGCGGAACCGGCGAGCGGAATCCCGGCCAGCGAGGCCAGCACTCCCGCAGCAGCCCCGCCGAGCACCTGTCGGCGGCTGGGCAAACCTGTCATGTCAGAACTCACTTCCGTGGAGTCGAAGCAGGACGTTCTCTCGGCACGACGTGCAGTTCTCGGACAAGCGCGGCCCGCGCGGGCCTGGAAGGACCAAACCTCGCTGATGTCCGGCCTCGCCCGGCTGCCGCGCGGTGATCTCTACGCGGTCGCCCGCTCCCGCAGATCCGCCCTCGGCTCACGGACGACTGCGACGCCTCCCTCGGGGACGGTGACCGAGCCGGTGACCGTTTTGCCGGTGAGGAGTTCGACCCCCTCGGCGGGGATCTCGGCGCCGTGGCCGGCGTGGTCGATCAGGAAAAGGTAGTCCGCGTCAGCGCCCCGTCGCCTCACCACTTCGATGCCGGCCGGAACCTCGCGCTCCGGGCGCACGCCGGCGTCCTGGCACACGCGCTCCAGGACGGTGGCCAGGGTGGTGGGGTCCGGGTGGGTGGCGAGGTACCAGGCGGTTCCGCTGCCGTACGCGTGGCGGGTGATGGCCGGGACGCCCGCCAGCGGTCCCTCGGCGTACGTGGCGACGGCTTCCGCTCCGGTCAGCCGGAGGCGTTCGGTCCACAGGTCGGCGGTCGCGTCCTGCGGGACCTGGCCGACCAGGCTGACCGTCTGGCCGGGCAGCAGGGGGAACGGCTCGTCGCCGTGCACCCCGAGGATCTTCCGGAAGGCGCCCGGGTAACCACCCAGACGGACATGGCAGTTCTCGTCCACCGCACCACTGTGGAAGCCCACGGCGAGGGTGCCGCCGCTCTCGGTGAACGCCGCCAGGTTGGCCGCGCCTTCGTCGTCGACCAGGTACAGGCTGGGAGCGAGGACGAGCCGGTAGCGGCCGAGGTCCGGGGCGTCGGGACGTACGAAGTCGACCGCCACGCCGGCCTTCCACAGCGGTGTGTACCAGTCCCTCACCAGGTCCTGGAAGCGGAGTTCACCACTGGGTTGGCAGGGTAGTTCCATGGCCCAGCGGGCGTTCCAGTCCCAGACGATGGCGACCTTGGCGGGGCTGGTGCTGCCGCCTACTTCGGCGAGGGCTTGCAGGTCGGCTCCGAGCTGGACCACGTCGCGCCAGATCTGGCTGTCGGTGCCGGCGTGCGGGAGCATCGCCGAGTGCCACTGCTCGGCGCCCGCCTTGGCGGCCCGCCACTGGAAGTAGGCGATGCCGTCGGCACCGTGGGCGACGTGGGCGAGCGCGTTGCGGCGCATCTCGCCGGGAGTCTTGGCGCGGTTGACGGGCTGCCAGTTGATGGCACCCGTGGAGTGTTCCATCAGCAGCCAGGGTCCGTCGGCCAGGGAGCGGACCAGGTCGCCGCAGAGGGCGATGTCGGTCTCCGACTCCGGGTCGGTGGCGAGAAGGTAGTGGTCGTTGGAGACGATGTCCAGCTCGGGGGCCCAGCGCCAGTAGTCCAGGGCGTCGAAGTTGTGCATCACCATGAAGTTGGTGGTGGCGGGGGTGTCCGGGGCGGCGCGGCGGAGCACGTCGCGCTCGGCGGTGAACAGTGACAGCAGTTCGTCCGAGCAGAAGCGGCGCCAGTCCAGCCGGTGGGTGGGATTGGGGTCGGCGCCGGTGGCGCGGGGCGGGATGATCTCGTCCCAGTCGTAGTACCACTGGCTCCAGAAGGTGGTGCCCCAGGCGTGGTTGAGCGCGTTCAGGTCGTTGCCGTACTTCGCCTTCAGCCAGGTACGGAAGGCGGCCGCGCTGGTGTCGCAGAAGCATTCGGCGTTGTGGCAGCCGTACTCGTTGTGCACGTGCCACATCGCGACGGCCGGGTGGTCGGCGTACCGCTCGGCCAGGACGCCCGCGATGCGCAGCGCCGCGGTGCGGTACGCGGGGCTGGACGGGCAGAAGGTCTGACGGCTGCCGTACCAGAGCGTGCGGCCGTCCTTGTCCACCGGCAGCGCCTCGGGATGGGCCCGGAAGAACCAGGCGGGCGGGCAGGCCGTCGGGGTGGCGAGATCGGCGGCGATGCCGTTCTCATGCAGCAGCGCCAGGATCTTGTCCATGCGGGAGAAGTCGTAGACGCCCTCGGACGGCTCCAGCAGGGCCCACGAGAAGATGCCGACGCTGACCATGGTCACCCCGGCCTCGCGCATCAGGGCCATGTCCTCGGCCCAGACCTCCTCGGGCCACTGCTCGGGGTTGTAATCGCCGCCGTACGTGATGCCGGGCAGACGGAGACGGCGTTCGGTGGTCACTGGTCATACTCCGGGGGTGTGGGGAACAGCGGGGAGGCGTGCGGTCAGCCCTTGTTGGCGCCGAGGGTGAGGCCGCTGACGAACTGGCGCTGGAGTGCGAAGTACACGATCAGGGTGGGGATCGCGGTGAGCAGGGCTCCGGCGGCGACGAGGTTGGGGTCGGTGAAGTACTGGCCGGAGAGGTTGTTCAGGGCCGAGGTGATCGGCATGTTCTCGCCGGTGGAGATCAGTACTAGCGCCCAGAAGAAGTCGTTGTAGATCCAGATGGACAGCAGCGTCGCCAGGGCGGCCATCGCGGGCTTGCACAAGGGCAGCACGATCTGCCAGTACAGCCGCCACACCGAGGCGCCGTCGACCAGCGCGGCCTCGGTCAGCTCGTGCGGCAGGGAGCGCATGTAGTTGGCCAGTACGAAGGCGCAGAAGCCGGACTGGAACGCGACGTGGATGAGGACCAGGCCGAGCGCGGAGTCGTACAGCTTGCCGCTCATGGTGATGCCGGGCAGGTCGATGAGCAGGTACAGCCGGTACAGGGGGGTGATGATGACCTGCTGGGGGAGCAGGTTGCCGGCGGTGAAGACCAGCAGCAGGAAGAGGTTGATGCGGAAGTCGAAGCGGCTGACGTAGAAGGCGACCATGGAGGACAGGAACAGCGTCAGCAGCACCGCGGGGACGGCGATGATCAGGGTGTTCACGAAGTAGTGCGTCATGTCCGACTGGGTGAACGCGTTCGTGAAGTTGTCGAAGCTCAAGGTGTCGGGCCACGAGACGTAGCCCTTCTCGGATGTCTCGCCGTAGGGGCGCATGGCCGCGTACAGCGCCCACAGCAGGGGCCCCAGCCAGGCCAGGGCCATGCAGACGAGGAAGACGTGCAGGAGGATCCGGGCGGGGCGGACAGGCGTGCGCTCCTTGCGAGCGGCGGTCGCGGCGGTGGTGCTCACGCTTGCCGCTCCTTCCGGAAGGTCGCGATCAGGTACGGGATGATCACGGCGAGGGAGATGACCAGGAGGACGACGGCGATGGCCGATCCGTAGCCGATGCGGCTGGACTCTCCGATGATGTTGTTGGTGACGAGGATGGAGAGCAGTTCGGTGCCCTCGGCGCCCTTGTTGAAGACGAAGACGAGGTCGAAGGCGCGCAGGGCCTCGATGATCGTGACGACCAGGACGACGGTGTTGGTGGGGCGCAGGGTGGGGAAGATGACGTTCTTGAACGTCTGCCACTCGTTGGCGCCGTCCAGGGCGGAGGCCTCGCGCAGGGAGGGGTCGACGCCCTTCAGACCGGCCAGGTAGAGGATCATCATGTAGCCGGTGTGGCGCCAGGACGCGGCGATGAGGATGGCCCACAGGTTGAGGTCGGGGTCGCCGATCCAGTCGATGTAGTGGCCGGGTTCGTTGGCGCCGATGAGGCTGTTGATCAGGCCCGTGTCGGGGTTGTAGATCAGCTGCCAGACGAAGCCGATGACGGCGAGCGACATCACGACGGGCAGGAAGAACGCCGTCTGGTAGACGCGGCTGAAGCGGATGTTCTTGTCCAGCTGCACGGCCAGGAACAGGCCGAGCGGCGTGGGGATCAGGATCAGC
>NZ_JARGEE010000535.1:0-5359 GCF_033794485.1 Streptomyces sp. MB09-02B | reverse complement strand
CCCCCGCTGTGATTCGCCCCGCCTCGCCTTGCCTTCCTCCCGCTTCACCCCCCTCTCATGGGGGAGATCCCTCGAAGGAGCCACGCCGTGTCCGTCCCCGCCGCACCGCCCGGCCAGCCCAAGAAGGCCGCCACGGCCGCCTGGATCGGCAGCGCCCTGGAGTACTACGACTTCTTCATCTACGGCAGCGCCGCCGCCCTGATCTTCCCGACGGTCTTCTTCGACGAGTCCGACCCGGCCACCGCGACCCTGCTCTCGCTGGGCACCTTCGGTGTCGCGTACGCGGCGCGGCCGATCGGCGCGCTGTTCCTCGGGCACTACGGCGACCGGCTGGGCCGCAAGAAGATCATGGTCTTCACGCTGATCCTGATGGGCCTGTCGACGTTCCTGATCGGCTGCCTGCCCACCCGCGACCAGGTCGGCACCCTCGCCCCGGTCCTCCTCGTGATCTGCCGTGTCCTGCAGGGCATATCGGCGGCCGGTGAGCAGGCCAGCGCGAACTCGATGACGCTGGAACACGCGCCGTCGGAGCGGCGCGGCTTCTTCACCAGCTTCACCCTGAGCGGCACCCAGGGCGGGCAGCTGCTCGCCACCCTGGTCTTCATCCCGATCGCCGCGCTCCCCGAGGACCAACTGCTCTCCTGGGGCTGGCGCGTCCCGTTCTGGATGAGCATCGCGGTCGCCGTCGTCGGCTACGTCATCCGCCGCACCCTGGACGAGACCCCCGCCTTCACCCAGCAGACCGAGTCCGGGGGCGTCGCCAAGCTGCCGCTGGCCATCCTGCTGCGCGAGCACTGGGCGGACGTGCTCCGGGTGATCGCGGGCGCGCTGGTCGCCTCGGTCTCCACGATCTTCACCGTGTGGGCGCTGGCGTACGGCACGAGCGACTCGGTCGGCCTGTCCCGTTCGTCGATGCTGTGGGTGGGCGCGCTCGCCAACCTGGTCGCGCTCGCCGCGATCCCGCTGTGGGCCACGCTCTCCGACCGCATCGGCCGCCGCCCGGTGTTCCTGATCGGCGCGGCCGGCAGCGCAGTGATGATGTTCGTCTACCTGTGGGCGATCTCCACCGGCGCCTACCCGCTGGTCCTGGTCCTCGGCATCGTCACCTTCGGTGTCGTCTACAGCGCCGCGAACGGCATCTGGCCCGCCTTCTACGGCGAGATGTTCTCCACCCGGGTCCGGCTGTCCGGCATGGCCATCGGCACCCAGATCGGCTTCGCCGTCGCCGGATTCGCCGTCACCTTCGCCGCGCAGATCGCCGGCCCGGACGGCGACGACTGGTTCGCCGTGGCCCTCTTCACCGCCGCCCTGTGCGTCCCGCCGGTCCTCGCCGCCCTCACCGCCCGCGAGACGCACAAGATCCCCACCGAACTCCTCGGCACCCGTACGCCGCACGAGAAGAACGACCGGGACCGCGTCGCGGCCTGAGCCACGGCGCCCGGTCCCGCCGCGGGTCCCCGGGCACCCCGCGAGGGTGCCCGGGGACCCGCGCGCGTGGTGCCGGTGCCCGCGCGCTACCCCGCCGCGAAGGCGCACGCGGCTCGGCGGCATGATGATCGCACCGCCGCGACCCCGCGGCACCACACCGCAGGGGGACGATGTGCAGCGCGGCGAGGACCCTTACAGAGCCACCCCGCCCCCGTGGCAGGGGCGCCCCCCGGCCGAGACGAGCCGACGGCGCCTGCGAATCGCCCTGCTCGTCCCGCTCGCCGGCGCGGCAGGATGCGGCGTGCTGTTCCTGCTCGGGATCGGCCTGTCCTTCGGGCTGGTGATCCTGAGTGGTCTCGCGCTCCCCGTGCCCGGCGGCAAGCCCCTGACCATGAGCACGGCCGAGATCACGGGCACATGGGTGGACGCGGGGGGCGGGCGTCTGGTGCTGAAGGAGGACGGGACGTTCACCTCGACCGAGATCTGCGGCGACTTCGACGACAACGACGACGACGGCTTCGACGAGGTCCTCGCCCCGAACCCCGGCACGGGCACCTGGGAACGGGACACCCGCAACGGCGTCGGCACGGACGACCCCGTCTCGACGGTCCACCTCACGTTCACGCCGAGCGGGGTACGGGGCACGTACGAAACGCGGGGCACGAAGAAGAAGCCCGACCTGTGGACGTACATCGGCGACCCCGACGAGAAGAGACTGTGCATGCTCGAACGCGCGGAGACCTCCGGCTGAGGCCCCCGGTGATGATGCAGCCGTTGCCGATCAGCCCCTGTGCAGGACCCGCAACCGATGCGGTGCCGCCGGATCCCGGTCGACGACCTGGACCGGCGCCCCGGCCCACTGCCACACCCCGATGCCCGGCACCCGGGAGAAGCTGATCCGGCCGCGGGTGCCCTCCACCGTGACGTGCGGCCAGGACGCGGCGACGCCCGCCCGGTCCGTGCCGTACGAGCGCATGGCCTCGGCAAGCACCGCGACCGTGTCGTAGCCCTCGAAGGCGACGAAGGAGGGCGCTTCCCCGAGCCGATCACCGAGGACCCTCCCGACCCGTGAGCCGAGGGGGCCGAGCCGGTCGCGGTCGTAGCTGAGGAACGGCACCCCGGCACCGTCGTCCCCCAGTGACGTCACCCAGCTGGCGAGCTCCGGTTGCCCGGCCGGAGCACCGATCAGCACCTCGGCGAGCCGGCGGTCACGGCGGACGGCCCGGACGATCTGCACCGCCGGGTGCGGATGGCCGACCAGCAGGAGCAGGGCCGTCGCGCGCCGGTCGGCGAGCGCGTCGCACACGCCGGCGGGGGTGAGCGCGCCGCTGTCGATTTCGTCGACGGTGCCGCCGTACGCGGCGAGGTGGTCCCGCAGGACGCGGGTCCCGGCCGCCCAGTAGACGCTCGGCTGGGTGACCACGGCGATACGGCTGTGGCCCGCGCCGAGGAGGTGGTCCGCGTAGATCCGCCAGCCCCGGGACTGCGGCGGCGAGAGACGCGCGACCCGGTCCGTCGGCTGGTCGGTGAGCGCGTCGAGGACCGCCGACGAGCAGAGGTACGGCAGGCCGAGGGCGTCGGCCCGTCCTGCGGCGGCGCGGGCGACGACGCTGTGGTACTCCCCGACCAGGGCGGCCACCCCGAGGTGCGCCAGCTCCTCCACGGCCGCCGAGGCCCGCAGCGGATCGGCCGCGGTGTCCCTGACCACCAGTTCGAGCGGCCGCCCGGCGACACCGCCGGAGTCGTTGACCTCGCCCACGCCCACCTCGAGACCGGCGAGCAGATGCCGGCCCGCCTCGACCCAGCCGGGCGGGCTCAGGGGGGCGAGTGCGCCGATCCGGATCGGCCCCCCGGTGTCGTCCGCGTGCCGGTCCGGGCCGGGCTCACCTGTGATCATGCGGGTCATTGCATCCACCGTCGGCGCCGACGGGCAAACCAATATCGCGGTAGACACTGTCTACCACCTCCTGGTAGACAGTGTCTATGGAAGAACGGAACACGGGGCTGCGGTCCCGACTCGTGGACGTCGGGGTCGAGTTGGTGACGGCGGAGGGCGTGCAGGCCCTGTCGTTGCGGGAGATCGCACGGCGGGCCGGGGTGTCGCACGGGGCGCCTCGCCGCTACTTCCCCACGCACCTGGAGCTGCTGTCGGCCATCGCGCGCCGGGGGTTCGAGGAGCTGGCGGGCCGGGGGGTCGCGGCCCTCGGGGACGGCACGGCGGGTCCGCGGGAGCAGATCGCGACGCTGGGGCGCGTGTACCTGGACTTCGCGCTGACCAACCGGGGCATGCACGAACTGATGTTCCGTCACGATCTGCTGGAGAGCAACGAGTTGGGGCTGCGGGACGCCAGCCTCCCGATCTTCGCGCTGTTGGTGGATCTCGTCGGGCGGGCCCGGCCCGACGCCGACGCGCGGCTCGTCGCGGGCGCCCTGCTGGCGAACCTCTACGGCATCGCCCAGCTGTGGACCTGGGGCAGCCTCCAACTCACCACGGGGGCCGACGACTTCGCACCCCTGCTGCGCACCGCGCTGGACGCGCACCTGGGGAGCGAAGGGCGGTGACGGCGCCCACGACGGAGGCCGGGGTCCACCGGCACGGACCCGTGTCCGTCTCCCCGTATCACCGCCGCCTCACCCTCGCGAGCAGCGTGCTCGGTGCCGTGCTCGTCGCCCTCGACGGAACGGTGCTGACGATCGCCCAGCCGACTCTGCAGCGCGACCTGGACGCCTCACTCACCCAGGTGCAGTGGACCAGCACCGGATATCTGATCGCGGTGGCCGGGCTGCTGGTGTTCGCGGGACGGCTGGGCGACCGGTTCGGGCATCGGCGGGTGTTCGCCTGGGGTGTGCTGGGGTTCGGCGCGGCCTGCGCCGGGATCGGGTTCGCGCCCGATGTGGGCTGGGTGATCGGGCTGCGGGTGGTCCAGGGCGTCTTCGGCGCGCTGCTGCAGCCCGCCACACTCGGCATGCTGCGGGCGGCGTTCCCGCCCGACCGGCTGGCCATGCCCATCGCGCTGCGGACCAGTGCCATCGGGGTGGCGGTGGCGGCCGGTCCGCTGGTCGGCGGTGTGCTCGTCGACCGGCTGGGCTGGCGGACGGTGTTCTTCCTCAACGTCGTACCGGCCCTGATCATGGGTCTGCTGGCGCTGGCGGTGCGCGCCCCGCTCGCGCGGAACACGACGCGGGCACCGCGCGCCCGGCTCGACCTGCCCGGCGCCGCGCTGCTCGCCGTGACCCTGGCGGCTCTCGTGCACACGCTGGTCGGGGTGCCGGAGCACGGCTGGACGGCCACCGGTGTGCTCGGCGTGCTGATCGCCGCCGCGTCCGCCGTCGCCCTCGTACGGCACGAACGGCGAACCCCCGACCCGCTGTTGCCGTCCGCCGTGCTCGGTGCGGCGCCGGTGCGCGCGGCGCTCGGGCTGCTGGTGACCGCCTCCGCGGCGATGCTGGGCGCGTTGTTCGCGTGCAGCTTCGTCCTCCAGGACGTGCTCGGCATGGACCCGCTGCGCACCAGTCTCGTCGCGCTGCCCGGCGGCGTGACGATGGTGCTCGGGGCGCCGCTGTCGGCGGTCCTGCTGCGCAGGTGGGGCGCCCGTCCCACGGCTCTCACGGGGAGCGTGCTGCTCACCGGCGGTGTGCTGACGCTGTCCCGGCTCGGCCCCGGGTCGTCGACGACGCTGATCGGGGGCGGGTTCCTGCTGCTGGGGGCCGGTTTCGGCGCGCTGATGGTCACCGCGACCGCCGTCGTCGTACGGCATGCGCCGCCGGAGGCGGCCGGGGTGGCGGGCGGGCTCCAGCAGACCGCGATGAACGTCGGCCCGACGCTCGGTGTGGCGGCCGCGACCACGCTCATGCCGCTCGGCACCGGCCCTGCGCTGCTGCTCCTGGCCGGTGTGGCCGCCTCGGGTGCGCCTTTCGCCCTGCGAATGCC
>NZ_JARGEE010000534.1:0-5360 GCF_033794485.1 Streptomyces sp. MB09-02B | reverse complement strand
GTCTTCCCCTGGGGTTTATCAAAGGCTTTTTGTCGGATGCGGGGAGGTTTTTAAGGGAAGGGCCACGGGGGGTTGCGCCGGCCGGGGTGCCAGCGCGGCGACGGTCCCGGCCAGCCGGCGCGCGGCCTCCTGGAGGATACCCACCGCCACGGCGTCCTTCTCCTCGGCCGTCCGCACCACCACGGGCGCGTGGTCGGCGAGACGGACGGGCGGCCGGTCCATGACGGCGGGCAGCACCCCGGCCCGGTAGGCGGTACGCCGCTCGGCACTCCACACGACGGCACCGGCCACCCCGTAGCCCTCCGGCGGCAACACCTCCTCCGGCAGCCCCAGGTCCCGGCCGACGGCGCGGACGAGCGCGGTGGGCACACCGCGGCCGTCGGCCGCGCGCAGGGCCGCCCGTACGCCCGCTCGGCCGATCCAGAAGCCGCCGCCGTCGTCCCCGAGGAGCCAGCCGTCGCCGCCCGAGGTCGCGGTCGGCACCCGTCCGGCGATCCGAGCCGCGACCGCGCCGGTACCGGCCACCAGGACCAACCCGTCGGCGGGATGGCCGGGGGCCGCCGCGAACGTCGTCTCGATGTCGCTGTGGACAGCGACCGACGCGGCGGTGACACCGAGCCGGGCGAGCGCGGCCGACAGGGCGGCCCGGGCCCGCAGCCGGCCGGGCTCGTCGGCGCCCTGGGCCTGGTGGCCGGCCCCCGCGAACCCGCCGGCCACCGCGACCACCCGTCCGCACAGTTCCGCCGGCACAGCCCGGGTGACAGCCTCGGCGAGGTGGTCGGCGAGCAACGGTCCGGGCACGGTCAGCGCGTTGCCGGGCCCCGCCGTGCCCTCGCCCCGGACCGGCCCGCCGCCGAGCTCCGCCAGGACGGCACGCGTGCGGGTGCCGCCCGCGTCGATGCCGACCACGTAGGCGGGGGTGGCCGTGGCACCCGGAGAAGCTTGGTTCAAATCACTATTCATTGCCGTCCATGGTGGTTGATACATTCGCCGGAGACAAGGTCCGTCTCTTGAGGAGGACGCCATCAGCACGCCACCCGCGCCCGCGCTCCGCTTCGGAGTGAACTACACCCCACGCAGGGGCTGGTTCCACGCCTGGCACGACTTCGACCCCGGGCTCGCGCGCGAGGACCTGGCCCAGATCGCCGCGCTGGGCCTGGACCACGTCCGGGTCTTCCACCTGTGGCCCCTGCTCCAGCCGAACCGCACCCTGGTCCGGGCCTCGGCCGTGGACCAGCTCGTCCGACTGGTGGATCTGGCGGGCGAGTGCGGCCTCGACGTCCTCGTGGACGGCGTCCAGGGCCATCTGTCGAGCTTCGACTTCTACCCCGAGTGGACCCGTAGCTGGCACCACCGCAACGTCTTCACCGACCCCGCGGCGATCGAGGCCCAGGCACTGCTGCTGCGCACGCTCGGCCGCGCCCTCTCCGGCCACCCCCGCCTCATCGGCCTCCAGCTGGGCAACGAGCTCAACAACCTGGTCGAGCACAACCCCGTGACCGTGGCCGAGGTCGACCACTACCTCGACACCCTCCTCGGCGCCGCCCGGGACGGGCTCGGCGAGGCCGGGGGCCTGGTCACCCACTCGGCGTACGACGCCGCCTGGTACGGCGACGACCACCCGTTCACCCCCGAGTCCTCGGCCCGCAAGGGCGACCTCACCACGGTCCACCCCTGGGTCTTCTCCGCGGACTGCGCCCGGCGCTACGGCCCGCGCTCACCCGAGGTGCACCACCTCGCGGAGTACGGCACCGAGCTGGCCGCCGCCTACGCCACCGACCCGGCCCGCCCGGTCTGGGTCCAGGAGACCGGAGCCCCCGAGCCGCACATCCCGGCAGCCGACGCCCCCGACTTCGCCCGCGCGACCCTGCTCAACGCGGTGGGCTGCGCCCAACTGTGGGGCGTCACCTGGTGGTGCTCGCACGACGTCGACCGTTCCTTGGCCGACTTCCCCGAACTGGAGTACACGCTCGGGCTGTTCGACTCCGCCGGTCACCCCAAGCCGATCGCGGAGGCCCTGTCCACGACGGTGGCCGAGCTGCGCACCGCCACCGCCACCGCCCGGCCCGCGCCCCGTACGACCGCCCTGGTCCTGGACTGCACCCCGTCCACCCGCTCGGTCTCCGGCCCTGGCGGCGCCTTCTTCGACGCCTGGATGCGCCTACGGCAGGAGGGCTCCCGCCCTGCGGTGGTGCTGGCGGAGCACGCGCAGGACACGGCGTACCTGGCGGCACGGGGCATCACGGAGTTGTTCGAGGGGAAGTGAGGGGGCGGGGCGCAGCGACCGGCGCCACCCACGGGGCCAACGGGCCCCGCCCGCACCGATGCCCCGCAGAGCAAGGCACCCCCGCTCAGAACATCCGACCCGTGACGATCTCGGCCGCCGCCCGCAGGTTCACCCGCCCCCTCCCGTGCGTGGCCACCGCGTCACCCGCTTCCGGCAACCCGGTCGAGACCACGAGCGCGTCCGGCCGGTCGGCCAGCAGCGTGTCGCGGAGACGGGCCTGCCAGGGGTGCAGCTCGGCATCGCACAGGGCGACGACCAGCGGACGCGCCCCGGCGGACCGCAGCGCCTCCGCCGCGAGGGCCGCGAGGTCGTCCGGCTCCCCGGCGACCGCCGTCCCCGTCGCGGTCGGGTCGAGCGTGCGGATCTCGGTCAGCAGGTCCTCGCCGCCCCAGTTGAGGGCGGGGTGCGGCGGCGGGAAGCAGTCGACGACATGGGCCCCCGGCACCGGCCGCGGCAACGAACCCCCGCTCCGTACGGCCCGCCGCGCCGCCGTCAGCCCGGCGCCCGCGTCCCACGCGGCCACGGCACCCGGCCGGTACGGCACCGCGTACCGCAGCGCGAGCCGCCGTACCCGCTCCGCGGCCTCCGCCACCCGCTCCTCCGCGAGGTCGCCCGCCCCGAGCGCGTCGAGCACGGCGTCCCGGCAGGCGAGGGTGACCTCCGGATCCGGCACGGCGACGATGACCTGGTCGGCTCCTGCGGCGAGCGCGAGACGGGCGCCGGCCGCCTCTCCGTAGCGGTCGGCGATGGCCTTCATCTCCAGCGCGTCGCTGACGAGGACCCCGTCGAAGCCGAGTTCGCCGCGCAGCAGGTCGGAGAGGATCCTCGGGCTGAGGGTGGCGGGCCGCTCCGGATCGAGGGCCGGGAAGACCACATGGGCGCTCATCAGCATGGGCACGCCCGCATCGACAGCGGCCCGGAAGGGCGCGAGGTCGAGACGGTCGTACGGCCGTGGATCGACCGCCGGCTCGTGGTGACTGTCGGTGACGGTCCCGCCGTGACCGGGGAAGTGCTTGGCGCAGGAGGCCACGCCACGCGACTCGGTGGCCTCGATCCAGGCACGCAGATGCCGGGAGACCAGCTCGGGGTCGCCGCCGAAGGCGCGGGTGCGCACGATCGGGTTCTCGGGCCGGCTCTGGATGTCGGCGACGGGGGCGTACGAGACGGTGATCCCGAGCGAGAGCAGGTGTCCGGCCAGGGCGTCGGCGCACGCGGCGGTCAGGCCGGGATCGTCGGCGGCACCGAGCGCCCATGAGCCGGGCACCTCGGGGGCGCCCGCGGCGACGAGGTGGCCGATGCCGCCGCCCTCGTTGTCGATGGCGATGAGCAGGTCCGGCCGCAGGGTCCGCAGTGTGCCGGTGAGTTCGCGGACCTGGTCGGCGTCACGGATGTTGCGGGTGAACAGGATGACCCCGCCCAGACCGCGGTCGATCAGCCGCTTCAGGGTGTCGGGGACGGTCGTCGTACCGTCGAAGCCCGCGACGAGGCAGCGGTGTGCTGCCTCGTCGAGGGCCGCGGGGAGAACCGGGCCGAGGGGCCCGGCGGCGGAGTGTGTCACCTCCGAAATCCTCTGGCTGGACGAGCCGAAAGTCAACAGTTCGATGGATGATTGATTCACGAGGTCAGGTCAGGTCAGGTCGGGGCGGGTCGGGTCGGGTCAGCTCAGGTCAGGCGCGCGGAGGGCGGCCGCGAGAGCGCTCTCGCGCGTGCGCGGACCCAGCCGAGCAGCACGACCGAGCACAGGGCGGCGAAGGCGCACCAGGTGGAGATGAACTCCAGTCGCCACAGAGCCCAGCAGACCGCGGCTCCGACGGCGGCCAGCGCGCCGAGCACGACGAGCCGCCGGTCCCCGGAGAGGAGCAGGGAACCGACGGTGGCGAGGAGGTAGCCGGCGACCAGGAGCGCCGGGTGGGAGAGGTCGATCGTGTAGCCGACGGTGTGGCCGCGGATCTCGGCGGTCACCGGGCCGGCGGCGAGGGCGTGGGCGAGCGGCACGGCGGTCGCGACGCCGACGGCCAGCGGGACGAGCAGTCGGGGACGGGCCCGCGCCGGGGCCGCGCACCACACACCCGCAGGCACCCACACGGCCAGCAGCGGCAGGGCGACGACGGCCCAGGCCACGGTCGCCGGTCCGCTGCCGCCGCCCGAGGACCAGACCACCGACTCCACGATCTGGTGGGCGCCGAGCAGCAACGGCAGCGCGGCGAGCGGCAGGTCCCGCCGGTCGCGCGCCAGCACCACACCGGTCACCCCGACCGCCGCGACACCGGCACCCGCCACGAGATCGGCCGTCGCGCTCCAGCACATCCCGCCGTCCATGGTCGACCGTCAGCTGCCCGGCCACGCTACGTCGCCGACGGCGACCGGCCCCGGGGCGACACGGAACCGCCTCGCCCCTCGCCCGTCCCTCTTCGCCTCGCCCCGCCCTCCCAGGCCGACCTGCTCCGGCAGGCCGTCGACGAGGCCTGGGCCCCGGAGCGGCTGCGCCGTGAACTGGCGGCGGCCGGCAGGCGCCGGGGGCACCGAACCGCGTCGCGGTGACACCGCTGTCGGAGCAGCGCCCGCAGACGGGTCGTCGTGTCGTACCTCGTCCCCAGTGAGACGGCCTGGCTCGACGAGTGCGCGGGCGGCCCCGAGGCGGACCGTCCACGTGACCACGTTCGGCGTTCGATGCTGCTCTGTTCGCTGAACGATCCCGAGCAGATGCGGCAGTTGGGTGGGGGGCCGCGCTGAGCTCCGGAGGATGGTCGATGCCGACGGTCGCCACCGTCGCCGAGGGCATCGGCACGGCGGTGGCGCCCTTGGTGGCGGAGCAGTTGAGGAGCTCGTACGTCTCGGCGGACACCGTCAAGGAGGTCAACTCGGTCCTGGTCGAGCTCCCGTCCGACGAGGCGTTCGGGCTGCTGCTGGCGCAGCTCGACGACAAGCGGACGCAGCCTGCCGTGGCGAAGGCGGCCCGCCGGTATCCGCGGCGTGCCCTGCGGATCCCTGCCCCTTAACACCTTCGGACGCTCCCGACGAATGCCCTTTGGTTAAGTCGGGTGGGGCGCGGACAATAAAAAAAAAAGAAAGA
>NZ_JARGEE010000533.1:0-5437 GCF_033794485.1 Streptomyces sp. MB09-02B | reverse complement strand
AGGCGGGGAGGGGCGGGACACGTCGCGTCCGGCGTTTCCGCTCGGGCGCCTCGCGGCCCGGCCGCACGCGGTCCACCACCGCCATGCCGATCCGGAACAGCGCGGCGGGCACGACGAGGCACAGCATCAGCCAGAAGAGGGTGACGCCCCAGGGGCGGCCCACGCTCCACGGCTGCTCGGTGAGGACCTTGCCGCCGTACTTGAGGGAGACGGTGTAGTCGCCGTGGGCCCCGGCCGCGAGGTCGACGGGCAGGGTGATGCGGGCCTCGCCGCCCGGCCGGACCGTGCCGCGCCACCGCTGTTCCTCCCAGCGCGGCGCGAACACACCGTGGGAGGTGCCCACTTGGAAGACCGGATCCTTCACCGGGGAGGTGCCGACGTTGCCGACGGTGAGGACCAGTTCACGGGCGGGTGGTGCCCCGAACCAGGTCAACAGCCCACTGGAGCCCGTCAGTCGACCCTCCGTCAGGAGCGACAGCCGTCCGCCGGTCACCTCCCGCGGCAGCGGCTCGACCGAGTGCCCGGCGACCCGGAACGCCGCGTCGGCCTCGGCCTTCGGACCGGTGATCGTGGAGACGTGCACGACGCACGGGCACGGCACCGGGGGCTCCGCCACCGGCAACTCCCGGCGGAACGCACCCTCGTCGTCGGCGGTCACGGCCTGTCCGTCGGCGTTGGCACAGGAGTCGGTGCCCCCGGTCACACCGCCCGACGGCGTCGACCGACCGCAGATCAGCACCATCAGGATCGCTTTCGGCCGCCAGCCGCTCCCGGTCACGGTGACCGAACCACCGGTCCCCGCCTCCGACTTCGACAGCTTCACGGCCGGCTCGGCCGCGGCCGCGAGGGGCGCCGGGAGCACCAGGGCAAGGGCGAGCGCCACCAGGGTGAGCACCCTGGTGGCGTACGACGCCGGGGTCCGCCCACTGATCACGTCCGGCTCCCGTCAGCGACGTACCGCCTGGTTCCTGCGCGTCACCCACAACACCCCGGCCGTGCCCGCGAGCAGCACCGTGCCGCCGAGCGTGCCGAGGGCGACCGCCGAGTCCAGGGGGCCGGTCTGCGGCAGCTCACCGCCCGAACCACCCGTGGCGCCCGAACCACCCGTACCGCCCGACGCGTTCGAGCCGCCCGAGCCACCGGTGTCGGACCCGCCGCCCGAGCCGCCCCCGGCGGTGACGTCGAGGGTCAGCGACGGCCCGGGATCGTTGCCCGGGGTGCAGGTGGTCACCGTGCCGAGGGCCTTGATCGTGAGGACCCCCGCGGTGAACTCGACCTTGCCGGCCTTCTTCGGGATGTAGGTACCGCTCAGGTCGTTGATCTTGATCGGTGTGTTGGCCGGGATCGCCTCCTCGTTGGCCGGCCCCGTCACCGTGAGCGTGCCGCTGTCGGCCCCGCCCAGTTCGATCGTGGCGCTGGGTGTCATCGCGCCCTTGCCCAGCTCGACCGGGCTGGACGAGACACCCTTCTGCCACGACATCGTGATCTTGTAGCCGTCGCCGCTCTCGACGCCCTTGATGTCGATCGGCGACACCGCGGACTTGTCCCCGATCGGCGTCTTGCAGTTGTACTCGACGTCCACGACCTCGGCATGGGCCACCGGGGCGGCCATCAGCACCGCCGACCCGGCCAGGGCCGCGAGGGTCGCGAGCGCGGCGGTTCGTTTCTGGTACGTCCGGTACGACACCTCGGCACCCCACATTCTGACGGAACATCAGATCGGCGGCTCAAGGTACGCCGGGGCCCTTGGAGAAGGAAGACACGCGCAGGTGTCGGATGCGTTCGGATGTGTGTCGACTGCTTTCGGCGCACACATCGACGGCGCGGTCCGTGGTGGACCGGGCGGAGGGCGCCACTACGCGGGGGCCCCCAGCTCCGCCCACACCGTCTTCCCGGACGCCCCGGGAGCCCGTACGACCCCCCAGTCCAGGCAGAGCCGCTGCACGATGAACATCCCGTGTCCGCCCGGCCGTCCGGCCCGGTGCGGTGTGCGCGGCGCCGGGCTGCCCGTCCCCCGGTCGGACACCTCGATGCGCAGCACCTTGTTGTCGCACCCGATCCGCAGCTCGGCCGGGCCCCCGGCGTGCAGACAGGCGTTGGTGACCAGCTCGGAGACCACCAGCAGCACGTCCTCGGCCGCGGCCCGCTGGTCCGCGGTCGCGGCCGGGAGCCACCCCCACGCGTACAACGCCTGGCGGGTGAAGTCGCGGGCGAGCGGCACCACTCCGCTCTCGCCGTCGAAGCCGAGTCGACGGGGGAGACGGCTCGCGGCGGGGGCCTCTGGCGGGTCTCCGCCTGGCACCCCGGAAGCGCCGCCGGCACCCGGTTCCGGGCCGCGGTCGCCCGGCGAGAAAGGCCGGGTGGTGCTCATCAGCGCTTCACCTCACCGATTCACCAGTTCACGATTCAGGACTCATCAAGGGTGCGGGACGAAGACCCGCGGTACATGCCGTTCTCTGCTGTCATCCGTTGCGCCATCCGTACTTCCGTCACACCTCGCGGTACTCCCGGGCCGCCGGACCGGGACCCGGTCGTACCCGAGTCACCACCGACGCGTTCAGGATGTCTCCTGCCCGAGCGAACCGTCAGAACACCCACGTTTTCGGCACAGAACCTGTGACGCGAATAACCCGGAGGTCGGGGTGCGACACCTGAGGGGCGCCCCCGGACGTACGACCGGCCGAGGCCGAGGCCCGACGCCGCCGACCGGTCCGGGCGGCGCCGCCCGTGACGGAGGCCACGGGCGGGTGCGCCGAACGGCCCTAGTCGCCCAGGGCGTCCTCGAGGGTGTGGTGGACGGTGAACACCGCATCCGCCCCGGTGATCTCGAAGACCCGCGCCACCGCCGGGAGCATGCCCGCCAGATGGACGCCGCCGCCCGCCGACTCCGCCCTGAGCCGCACGCCCAGAAGGACGTTGAGCCCGGTGGAGTCGCAGAACTCCAGGCGTGAACAGTCCACCACCAGACGCGCGAACCCCTTGTCCAGGCAGCCCTCGAGTGGCTCACGCAACAGATCGGCGGTGTGGTGATCGAGCTCACCCGCCGGGGTCACGACGGCGCTGGGGCCCTCTTCCCGCACCTCGACCCGTAGTCGGCCCGACTGTGCGCTGCCGACCGTCCCACGGTCCATGCCGTCTCTCTCCCGACCGTCGTGACTGCTGACTCGCCCTCGAACACTACGCCTTCTCCACACTCCCCGACACCCGAACAATCGCCCACAAAGGGACATTTCGCCACAGGAGGCACTTGCGACGACCTCGGGAAACCGGGTAGGGCTAGTAGTGACACCAATCGACACGGCCGGCTTTGGAGGCGCCGCACACCGCAGTGCACGTATTGGCATCGGCGGCCATATGCCGAGAACGATGGAGGACATCATGTCACCCCGGCTCGACGAATCGCATACCCAGAGGGCGACGTCGGCATCCGCCCCGGAAGAGACGCAGGACGACCTCGCCCACAATCCGGGCGACGCGCTCGCCGACCTCCCGGAGATCCCCCCGTACGACGAGGTGGGACCGGTGGACGCGCGAGCCCTGTCCAAGACCCTCTTCGAGCGGCTCGAATCCCTTGAGGAAGGCACGTACGAATACTCGTACGTCCGCAACACTTTGGTCGAACTCAACCTGGCGCTGGTGAAGTTCGCCGCCTCCCGGTTCCGCTCACGCAGCGAACCCATGGAGGACATCATCCAGGTCGGCACGATCGGCCTCATCAAGGCGATCGACCGCTTCGAACTGAGCAGGGGCGTCGAGTTCCCCACGTTCGCGATGCCGACGATCGTCGGCGAGATCAAGCGCTTCTTCCGCGACACGAGTTGGTCCGTGCGGGTGCCGCGCAGACTCCAGGAGCTCCGGCTCGACCTGGCCAAGGCCGGCGACGAGCTCGCTCAGAAGCTCGATCGCGCTCCGACGGTGGGAGAGCTGGCGGAGCGCCTCGGGCTGACGAACGACGAGGTCGTCGAAGGCATGGCGGCGTCGAACGCGTACACCGCCTCGTCGCTGGACGCCCAGCCCGAGGAGGACGACTCCGAGGGAGCCCTGGCGGACCGGATCGGCTACGAGGACCACGGCCTCGAAGGCATCGAGTACGTCGAGTCCCTGAAGCCGCTGATCGCCGAACTGCCGCCGCGCGACCGGAAGATCCTGTCGCTGCGGTTCGTGGCCGGCATGACGCAGTCCGAGATCGGGGACGAACTGGGCATCTCCCAGATGCACGTCTCCCGATTGCTGTCCCGCACGCTGGTACGCCTGCGCAAGGGGCTGACACTGGAGGAGTGAGCGTCCGTCGCGACGGCGGTTCGCGACGGAGATATAAGTCGGCCGGGTGCGGTGGGAGTTGCGACACTCCTGACGTACCCGGCCGAAGTGTTCCCGGCCCGACCCCTGTCTCACTCCCTCCCACCCCCCTTACCGCAAGAAACCCCTTCCCCCCTGTTCACCTTCCGCCACTATGGTCACGCGCCAGACTGTTCGGTATGCCAGAAGCCGACGGGCGGACACGGGGGTGCGAGGAGGCACGAGGATGACTCGGGCTCGGGACGAGCGCCCCGGCGGCGACGGCCATGAGGACCAGCAGAACACCGGCGCGCCGGGCGCACGCTCCGACGACGGGTCCGAGCACCGGTACGCGAACGCGTCGGACACGCGGCTCACCGCGCTGTTGCGTACCGCCTCACCGACCGCGTACGCGGCCCTGCGCGAACTGCGCGAGCGCCACCAGCCGTCGGTCCTCGCCTACGCCCGGTTGTGCGCCGCAAGCGAGTCCTCGGCGCGGGAACTGGCCACCCAGGCCTTCACGGTCGCCACCAAGGAGACGGCGCGGGGGGTCGAACCGGCCGTCCCCTGGCGCCACCGGCTGCTCCTGCTGGCCGCGCGGGTCGCTGTCGGCTGGGCCACGGACGGCGGCGCGACCGGTCTCGCCCCCGCCCTGCGCGTCGTGCTGGACACGGCTCCCGGCGGCCGTGTCCCGCCCCTGCTCGCGGCGTTCGAACTGCTGCCGCCCCGACCACAGGGCCTCATCTGGTACGGCGTCGTGGAGGAGGAGCCGGACGACCGTACGGCCGTACTCCTCGGCCTGACCCCCGACGACGTCACGTACAAGCGGGAGTCCGCGCTCGACGCCCTGCGCCAGGCCTGTCTGCGCGTGCGTCTGGCTGCCTCCGACGACCCGCGCTGCCAGGACTTCCGCCGGCTGATCGAGGAGTCCGTACGGCCGGACACCCCTCGCCACAGCACCGATCTGCAGGCCCATATGGAGCACTGCCCGCACTGCACGGGCGCGTACGGGGAGCTGCGCGCCCTGCGTGACAGCCCGCGCGCGACCCTTGCGGAGGGGCTCCTGCCGTGGGGCGGTACGGCGTACGCGCGGGGCGCGACGGGGACGCGGGCCGAGGGCGGCGCCGGGGCCTCCCAGGCCCCGGCGCCGCCCTCGGCC
>NZ_JARGEE010000532.1:0-5438 GCF_033794485.1 Streptomyces sp. MB09-02B | reverse complement strand
CCTCGGCTCTCTCCTCGGCGAGAACCGCGCCCGGGTCCTCGTCCTCCTCGGCTCCCCCATGAGCACCACCCAGCTCTGCGCCCTCACCGGGCAGGGCCTCGGCTCCGTCGGCCGTCATCTGAAGGTGCTGCTGGACGCCGGTCTCGTACGGCGCGGGCGGGCCGGCCGCTCTGTCCTGTACGCGCGGACGGCAGCGGGAGAGGTGCTTCTCCAGGCGGGCCGAGCGGACCTGGCGGACCAGGCGGGCCGGCCGGCCGCCGGGGGCGTGAACCCGCCCTGAGGGGGCGCGCGATGCCGGAGATAGCATCCGTTTATGACTACTGACAACGCCGCCCCCTCCGTCCTGGACGTGCAGATCGACGCCCTCAAGGGCGGCCCCGCGGACCTCGCCCAGTACGCCGGCCAGGCCGTCCTCGTCGTGAACGTGGCCTCCAAGTGCGGCCTCACCCCCCAGTACACCGGCCTCGAGGCGCTCCAGGCCCGCTACGCCGCGCAGGGCTTCACCGTGCTCGGCGTGCCGTGCAACCAGTTCCTCGGGCAGGAGCCCGGCTCGGCCGAGGAGATCGCGGAGTTCTGCTCGGCGACGTACGGCGTCACCTTCCCGATGACCGAGAAGGTCGAGGTCAACGGAGAGGGCCGGCACGCCCTGTACGAGCGGCTCGTGGACCACGCGGACGCCGAGGGCCACACCGGCGACATCCGCTGGAACTTCGAGAAGTTCCTGATCGGCCGCGACGGCTCGGTCGTCGCGCGCTTCTCGCCGCAGACCGAGCCCGAGTCGGCGGACCTGGTCGCCGCCGTGGAGAAGGCCCTCGGCTGACGCCCTCGGCCGCCGTTGACCTTGCCCCTGGGGCAAGGGGCACCGTTCCTCTCGCCGGGCGGAGGGCGCCCGGTGACGGAGGATGCCCCCTGTGACCCCCTTGGACATGGACGACCTGCTCACCATCGGCGCCTTCGCCGCCCGCGCACGGCTGTCGGCGAAGGCGCTGCGGCTGTACGACCGGCTGGGGCTGCTCCCGCCGGCGTACGTCGACGAGGCGAACGGCTACCGGTACTACCGCGCCGACCAGGTCGAACGTGCCCGGCTGGTGGCCCTGCTGCGGCAGCTCGACATGCCGCTCGCGCGGATCGCCGAGATCGTGGGCCTCGTCGGGCGGGACGGGACGCGGGCGGCCGACCGGCTGGCCGCGTACTGGGCCGGCGCCGAGGAGCGGTTCGCATCCCAGCGGACCCTGGTCGCCTACCTCCGTGGACGGTTGTCGGGAACGGAGTCAGGCATGGAAGAGACGTACGGGATGTTCGCGGTCGAAACGGTCGACACCGCCCCTCAGGTGCTGTTGACCCAGTCGCGGCACACCCTCGCGGACGAACTGCCCGCGTGGATCGGGGCGTCGCTCGGACGGCTGGAGGAGGGTGCGGCGGCCTGCGGCGGCGTCACCGGGGCGCCGTTCGTCGTGTACCACTCCGAGGTGTCGATGGAGAGCGACGGGCCGGCGGAGTCGTGTGTGCCGGTGGCCGACGAGGGTGCCGCGCGCGCCTGGGCCGCCGAACACGGGAGGGCCTGGGAGACCGGGGTGCGCGTGGAGCCGGCGGCGCGGCTCGCGTACACCCGGATCAGCAAGGCCCAGGTGGCCCATCCGCAGATCCTCGCGGCGTTCGAGGCGGTCGAGCGGTGGATCGCCGCGCGGGGATTGCGGGTCACCGGCCCGTGCCGCGAGATCTACTTCGCGGACTGGGACGCGGCGGGCCCCGAGGACCCGGTGTGCGACGTGGCGTTCCCGGTCGCATCCTGAGCCGTGTAGTACCGGTACGGCCGAGGGGTTTCCCTACGGCCGTACCGGATCGCACGGGTCCTGTCGGCCAACTGTCAGCGGGTGATTAGCGTCTACCCCGACACACGGACGCACCAATCCGCGGACGCGGACGGACACGGACGCACCGACCCACGGACGCACCACACATGGACGACACCCGCCCGCACGAGTCGAAACGGAACGGACGAGCCGCAGTGGCCTTTGCCGAGCTGACCCCACGACGACCCGTCTCGCGTGCCGACGGGCCGTCGCCGTCGCGCGAGCCTTGGCGGGAACGCCATCGAGTGCCCCTCACGGCCGCCCTGTGCGCCCTGCCGCTGTACGTCGTGTGGTGGGCGGTCTTCGCGACCGGCGGCGGCGATCTGGCGGCCCAGGTGGCGTGGGCGGAGTTCGCGAAGACGTACCCGGACTCCGCGGTCAACCTGTTCTGGTACGGGGGGCTCCACGCGGCCAACTACAGCGTGCTCTCGCCGTATCTGATGGCCGCGCTCGGAGTCGTCCCGGTCACGCTGCTGTCGGGGCTCTCCGCGTCCTGGCTGGCCGGCGAGGTCGTCACCCGCACGGGCGTACGGGCGCCGGTTCCGGTCGCGCTGGCGGCGACGTTCTCGCTGTGGTGCCAGGTGGTGTCGGGGCGCTCCACGTTCATGCTGGGCACGGCCTTCGCGATGGGCGCCCTGCTGGCGGTGGTGAGCGGGCGTACCGGGCGGCACATCGCGGTGGGTGCGGTCTGCGCGACGCTGTCCACGTTGGGGAGCCCCGTCTCCGGGCTGTTCCTCCTCGTGGTCGGTGCCGCGTACCTGCTGTGCCGTGAGTGGGGCCGGGCGGCGGCGCTGCTCGCGCCACCGGTGACCGTCGTCGCCGTGACCACGCTGCTGTTCCCCTTCGAGGGCGAGCAGCCGATGGCCTTCAGCCGGATATGGCCGCCGGTGGTGCTGTGCGCGGTGGTGGTACTGGTCGCGCCTGGCGCCTGGCGGGTGCTCCGCCTGAGCGCCGCGATCTACGCGCTCGGCGTGGTCCTCTGCTACCTGATCCCCACCCCCATCGGCACCAACGTCGAGCGCCTCCTGGAACTGGCGGGCCCGGCCGCGGCCCTGGCGATCTGTCTGTACCGGGGCGAGGCGCGTACGGCCGAGGCCCGGCTGCCCCTGCCCTGGTTCACGCCCCGGCGGCGCGTCGTGGCCGGCGCGGTGGCCCTGGTCCTCTCCGTGACCTGGCTGACCGGCAAGACGACCGCCGACATCGTCACCAACACCAAGGTGCCCGAGTGGGCCGTGAAGACCGACGGTGTGGTGAAGGAGCTGAAGCGGCTGGGTGCCTGGAAGACCCGCGTCGAGGTCGTGCCGGCCCGCGACCACCGTGAGGCCGCCATCCTCGCGCCGTACATCAACATGGCGCGCGGCTGGAACCGGCAGGCCGACGTCGAGCGCGGACGTCTCTTCTACGAGGGTCACGGCGGGACCGAGGTGCCCGAGGGGGCGTTCACCCCGGCGGCATACAAGGCGTGGCTGTCGCAGTGGGCCGTCGGTTTCGTCGTCCTCGTCAACGGCGAGCCGGACGGGCCCGCCGAGCTCGAACACGCGTTGGTGAGCAGCGGGCCGGACTATCTGGAGCCGGTCTGGCAGGACGCCAACTGGAAGATCTACCGGGTGAAGAACGCGACACCGCTCGTCGACAGGCCGGCCACCGTCGTCAGCGCCGACGGGGCCAACCTCGTGGTCCACATGCCTCGGGCGGGCGAGGTCACCGTCCGCGTCGCCTACTCGCCGTGGCTCTGGGCCGACAACGGCTGCCTCACCGCCGACCGCGAGTCCGACGGCGAGCTCACCGAGTTCACCCGCCTCACGGTCCACGAGGCGGGCGACGTACGCATCAGCTCCCAGTACGGCGGACCGTCCCGGACGACGACCCTGGAGTGCGAGAAGGAAGCGGACGAGAAGGCGGAGTCGGGGGACGTGCAGGGCGGGTGACATGAGAGCGCCCCTCCTGGCCGTACGGCCAGGAGGGGCGCTTCCGGGAGGTCCGGCGGCCGGTGGGGCGGTCACCCACCGGCACTCGGCTCAGCCGCTCGGTTCCAGCCGCTCGGGTCGGCTCACGCGGATCAGCTCACCCGGGTCAGCTTGGTGAGGAAGCCGGGGTCGGTGAGGGGCTTCTGGAGGGCCACGGGGACCTCTACGCCCTCGCCCGCGCCGTCGCCGACGATCAGGGTGCCGACCTCGGTGCCCGACTTCGCCTCGTGCGGGATGGCCGCGCTCGCGTCGAGTTCCAGCTTGACGGTCTTGCCCGCCCAGCCGACCGCCGCGACGTTCTTCGTCGCCACGACCGGGGTCCGGCCACCGAGCCCGTCGTCGACGTACCCGACGACATCGCCCTTCTTCAGGATCGTGTCGGAGGTCACCGCGTCCTGGGCGGCGATCATGGCCGTCTTGCTGACCGCGTTGACGGTGTCGATGATCGGCGGGGTGTGCTGGCCGAGGACCGCGCCGACGACGATCGCCGTCTCGTCGCCGACCTCCTTCGTGCCCGCGAAGAGGAGGTTGCCGCCGGCGGCCGTGGTGGAGCCGGTCTTGATGCCGATGGCGTTGTTGTAGGGGACGAGACGGTTGTAGTTGTCCCACTTCTGACCCGAGGGGTCGAACCAGACGGGCAGCCTGGTGATGTCCGTGAGCGCCTTCATCTTCACCAGCTCGTTGCCGAGCTTGACCTGGTCCTCGGCGGTGGAGACGGTCGTCTCCTTCAGGCCGGACGGGTCGGTGTACGTCGTGTTCTTCATGCCGAGGTCCTTGGCGGCGGCGTTCATCTTCTTGACGAACTCCGCCTCCGAACCGTTGCTGTCCCAACGGGCGAGCAGCCGGGCGATGTTGTTCGCGGACGGAATCATGATGGCCGCGATCGCGTCGTACTGGGAGAGCTGGTCGCCCTCCTTGACGGTGTTGAGGGTGGACTCGCCGTCCTTGTCGTAACCGCCCTCGGTCTCCGCCTTCGCGTCGACGGGGATCGTCTTGCCCTTCGAACCGGGCTTCATCGGGTGTTCCTTGAGGATGACGTAGGCCGTCATCGCCTTGGCGACGGAGCCGATGGCGACGGGCTTCTGCTCGCCGAAGCTGTCCATCGTGCCGATGCCGTTGACGTCCATCCAGCCCTGGCCCTCGTCGGGCCACGGCAGGGAGACCTTGCCGCCCTCGAAGGCGTACGACGCGTCGGTGGTGAGGGCGAGGGTGGGGGTGGGGAGCGGGCGTACGGCCTGTACGACCGCAAACACGATCACCAGCAGGATCGCCAGCGGGGTCCAGATCTTGACCCTACGGATGATCGTCCGCACCGGGGTCTGGCGCGGCGGGGGCGTGTTCGTCAGCTCCGCCAGCAGGTCCAGCGGGGGCTTCGGGGGCAACGGCTGCTGCGTCGTCCGCTCCGGGCCCACCCGCCGCGCCCGACCCCGCTGCCGACGATCCTCCGTAGGGTCACGAACCTGTCGCTTATACACATCTGGGGGCTCCCCAGCACAGCCACACTTAGGACACAGCGGATGCCGTCAGCTAAACGTAAAGAGACAATCCAAGCCTCTTATAAAACATGAGACTAGCTCCCAAGAGGAGATGGTAAGACACTATAGCACCAAGAAAAAAA
>NZ_JARGEE010000531.1:0-5477 GCF_033794485.1 Streptomyces sp. MB09-02B | reverse complement strand
GGAAACGCCCGGTTACATTCCGAACCCGGAAGCTAAGCCTTACAGCGCCGATGGTACTGCAGGGGGGACCCTGTGGGAGAGTAGGACGCCGCCGAACAAATATTGAGAAAACCCCTGCCGGGTGACCGGCAGGGGTTTTCTGCGTTTATGGGTCGTTCAGGGCCCCGGCCCCTCCGGGGGTAATTGACGGGATTCAGATCAGAGGCGTCCGGCTGCTTTCAGTGCCAGATAGGCGTCTGCCAGGGCCGGCGCCAAGCTGTCCGGTGTCGCGTCGACGACCGTGACGCCGTGCCGACGAAGTTGATCGGCGGTGCGGTGGCGGTCCGTCTGGGCCTGGGCGGCTGCGGCGGCCTCGTAGACGGCGTCCGTGGTGCCCCGCGAGTTCGCCATGCCGTCGATGCGTGGATCGGCCACCGAGGCGACCAGGACCGTATGGCGTTGGGTGAGGCGGGACAGGACGGGGAGAAGGCCCTGTTCGACGGGGGCCGCGTCGAGAGTGGTGAGGAGGACGATCAGGGCTCGGCGGGGGGCCGTACGGAGCGCGGTCGCGGTGAGGCCTCGGGCGTCCGTTTCGACGAGTTCGGGTTCGAGCAGAGCCATGGCGTTCACCAGGGACGGAAGCATGTCACCCGCTGTGCGGCCCTGGACGAGGGCTCGTACACGGCGGTCGTAGGCCAGCAGGTCCACGCGGTCGCCGGCGCGGGAGGCGAGGGCGGCCAGGAGGAGGGCCGCGTCCATGGAGGCGTCGAGGCGAGGCGCGTCGCCGACGCGGGCTGCCGAGGTTCGGCCGGTGTCCAGGACGACGAGGATGTGGCGGTCCCGTTCGGGGCGCCAGGTGCGTACAGCCACCGAGGACTGTCGGGCGGTGGCTCGCCAGTCGATGGAGCGGGTGTCGTCGCCGGGGATGTACTCGCGGAGACTGTCGAACTCCGTGCCCTCGCCTCTGGTCAGGACGCTGGTGCGGCCGTCCAGTTCGCGCAGGCGGGCCAGTTTGGACGGGAGGTGCTTGCGGCTGGTGAACGGGGGGAGCACGCGTACGGTCCAGGGCGCTCGGTGGCTGCCCTGACGGGCGAAGAGGCCCAGGGGGCCGTACGAGCGGATCGTGACCCTGTCGGCCTGACGGTCCCCCCGGCGGGTGGGGCGCAGGCGGGTGGTGACGCGACGGCGCTCGCCCGGGGGGATCGTGAGCTGGTGGCGCGAGGCGGCCACTTCGGTGCCGGGGAGCCAGGTGCTGGGGGGCCAGGCGTCGCGAAGCTGGGCGCGCAGAGGACGGCTGGAGGGGTTGGTGACCGTGAGGGTGACGTCCGCGGTCTCGCCCAGGCGTGCGGAGGTGTCGCCGGAGCGCAGGAGGCCCAGGCGGCGCACGGGTGCGGCGAGGGCGTAGTCGCAGGCGCACGCCAGGGCCAGCGGGGCGTTCACGGCGAGGATGCCCGTCCAGCTGGGCTCCCAGATGCCGACGGGGAGGGTGCCGAGGGCCGCGAGGAGCGCGGCGCGTCCGGTGGGGGCCATCAGCGGGGCACGGGGACGTGGGCGAGGATCGCGTTGATGACCGAGTCGGCCGCCACGCCCTCCATCTCGGCCTCGGGGCGGAGCTGGACGCGGTGGCGGAGAGTCGGGAGCGCGAGTGCCTTCACGTCGTCGGGGATGACGTAGTCGCGGCCCGTGAGCCAGGCCCAGGCGCGGGAGGCCGCGAGGAGAGCCGTGGCGCCTCGGGGGGACGCACCGAGGGTGAGGGACGGGGATTCGCGGGTGGCTCGGCAGATGTCCACCACGTAGGCGGTGATCTCGGGGGAGATCGTGGTCTTGGCGACGGCGGCGCGGGCGGCTTCGAGGTCGGCGGCGTTCGCGACGGGGCGTACGCCGGCGGCCCGCAGGTCGCGGGGGTTGAAGCCCTCGGCGTGCCGGGTGAGGACGTCGATCTCGTCCTGCCGGGACGGGAGCGGGACCGTCAGTTTGAGGAGGAAACGGTCCAGCTGCGCTTCGGGGAGGGGATAGGTGCCCTCGTACTCGACCGGGTTCTGGGTCGCGGCGACCAGGAACGGGTCCGGGAGGGGGCGGGGGGTGCCGTCGACCGTGACCTGGCGTTCCTCCATGGCCTCCAGCAGGGAGGACTGGGTCTTCGGCGGGGTGCGGTTGATCTCGTCCGCGAGGAGGAGGTTGGTGAAGACCGGGCCGGGCTGGAAGGAGAACTCGGCGGTGCGGGTGTCGTAGACGAGGGAGCCGGTGACGTCGCTCGGCATCAGGTCCGGGGTGAACTGGACGCGCTTGGTGTCGAGATCGAGCGCGGATGCGAGAGCCCGCACGAGCAACGTTTTGGCCACCCCAGGGACTCCTTCTAGTAGGACGTGTCCGCGGCAGAGGAGGGCGACGACGAGGCCGGTCACGGCGGGGTCCTGGCCGACCACGGCTTTGGCGATCTCGGCGCGCAGGGCCTCCAGGGAGGCACGGGCGGCACCCGGGTCCCCGCTGGTCCCGGCGTTGTCAGTGGTCGGGTCCATCATGAACGGCGTACCTCTCTTTCGAGGGCGTCGAGTTGGTCGGTGAGTGCGATGAGGGCCTTGTCGTCGCCGGGCGGCGGGCCGAAGAGGAGGGCGTGCAGGGGCTGTCCGTCGCCGTGGAGGTGGGCGGACAGGGCGGGGAGCAGGGCCTCGGGCGTGTGGGCCCGGGAGACGGGGACGCCTACGAGGGGGGCGAGGCGCGTGCGGGTGGTGGAGCGAAGAGCGGCGGCCGCGCGGTCGCGGGCGTTGACCTTGCGGTAGAGGCGGGCGCGGCCTTCGACGGTCTCGGAGGCGCGGATCGCGACGGGGAGTTGTTCGGGCACCAGGGGGCCGAGTCGGCGTGCCCGCCACAGGGCGGCGAGGGCGCCGGCGAAGAAGAGTTGCAGGGTGCCCCAGAACCAGCCGGAGGGGAGCAGGTCGAAGAAGCTGCGGTTGCCCGCGTCGGGGGCCGAGTCGTCGGAGAGCGAGGGGAGGTACCAGACCACATGGGGGCGCGAGCCGAGGAGTTGGAGGGCGAGGGAGGCGTTGCCCTGCTCGTCGAGGCTGCTGTTGAGGAGGATGTCGGGGGCGCCGAGGACGACGGTGTCGCCGTCCCCGTCGGCAGCCGGGACGCGCACCAGGGTGGGCAGGCCGTCCTCGGGGTAGCAGGTGTCGGCCGCGCGGGCGGTGACGTGGTAGCGGAGGCCGCCGGTGTCGGCGCTGCCGGCGCGGCGGGCGGCGGGCAGCTCACAACGGGGCGTCAGGGTGGAGTCGAGGCTGAGGGCCGCGTCGGCGGTGATTCCGGGGGCGAGGGTGCTCACGGACGAGGGGCCGGGGGCGACGAGGACGGTGCGGCCGCCGGAGACCTCGGTCGCCTCGTGGAGTCGGCTCTGCTGGGAGTCGGTGAGCAGGTCGGGGACGGCGATCAGGAGCGTGGTGTCCGGGCCGGCGGCGGCGCGTGCCTCGTCGAGGGTGGTGACCAGCCGGGTCGACACGCCCCGGTCGTCGAGGAGTTCGGCGACGGCGCGGCTGCCGTCGGTGTCGGCGGAGCGTGGGTCCAGACGGCCGTGTTCGGAGCCGGAGCGGATCACCGCGATCACGACGGCCGCCGCCAGGAGGACGACCGCCGCGAGCACGACACCGCGCGCGCGGGTCCACACCTGACGGGCCGTGGGCGAGACCGAGGTGGAGGGCGACGTGGTCTCGGTGGTCATTCTGCGGCTCCCGGGTGGTTGCTCGGGGCCGTGCTCGCGGTGCTGGGGGTGCTGCTCGCCGGCGCGGGCCTGGTGCGCTCCAGGTCGGTGTCGAGGTCGGCGAGGCGGCGGTACGTTGCTTCGGCGGCGGACCGGCCGCCGTACGTGACGTCGTCGAAGTCTCGGGCGGCGGTGCGCAGTCGGTCCATGAGGGCGGGGAGCGCCGAGCCGGCCTCGGAGGCCGCCTCGTCGGCGGTGCGGCCGGGGCGTACGTCTAGCAGGGCGCGCTCCTCCAGGGAGCGGACGACGGCGCGCATGCGTTCCTGGACGGCCTGGTTCCAGTGGCCCTGGGCGGCCTGTGCCTCGGCGGCCGCGCGGTGTTCCGCAGCGCTGCGGGGGCGGTCGTCGAAGAGCACAGCGGAGGAGGTCGGAGTGCGGTGCGGGGTGCCGAGGCGCCACCACAGTGCCCCGAGGAGGGCGAGAACGGCCAGGACGATGACGACGAGGCCGAGCGTGCCTCCGGGGGTGGCGCCCGAGGTGGCGCCGAACACCTTGTCGAGCCAGTCCCAGAAGGCGTCCAGGGCGCGCTCGTACCAACTGGGGTCGTTCTCGTGGTACATGCCCTTGGACAGCTCACGACGGGCCGCCTCCCGCGCGGGATCGCGCGGGAGGGTGATGGGTGGCTCGTCCGCCGAGCGCCACGACAGCGGTACGGCTGCCAGTGCTCCCCCCGACCGTGTCACCCCATCAGCTCCCCGGGGTGGCGCCCTGGGCGTCGCCGTAGCCCTGGAGGCCTGCGGCGCGGCCCAGTTCGAGGTCGAGGGCCTCGCGGCGGATGCGCTGGTCGATGTAGAGGAGCACGGTGACACCCGCGCTGATCGGGAAGGTGAGCGTGGAGCCGATCACCGCGCCGACGCCGCTGATGACGAGGTAGGTCCAGCCGAGGGCGGTTCCGCCGGTGGCGAGGAAGCCGGAGAGGCCGTCGCCGTCGAGGGCCGCGCCCGCAAAGGAGAAGGGGATCACGACGATCGATGCCACGATCCAGGCGATGATCGTGGCGAGCAGTTGGATGCCGAGGACTCGCCACCAGGAGCCGCGCACCAGTTTGACGGAGCGGCTCATCGACTTGCGGACTCCCTGCTTCTCCAGCATCAGGGCGGGAGAGGCGAGCGAGAAACGGATCATCAGCCACACGGTGAGGACGAAGGCGCCGAGTCCGCCGAAGAAGGCGAGGAGTACGCCGCCGGCGGTGGTGCCCGCGGAGGCGAGGAGGATGCCGGGCAGGACGCCCGCGGCCATGATCAGACCGGCGACCAGGAGCAGCAGGACGGTCAGGCCGGCCAGCCGGAAGAGTTGCGGGCGGGCGTCCCGCCATGCCTCGGCGGTGGTGACGGACTTGCCGAGGACGGCGCGGCTGGTCACGGTCGTGAGCAGGGCCGTCGCGATGATGGTGCCGATCACCGAGATGACCATGACGACGGAGGTGCTCAGCAGGGTGTCGCCCAGGGCGCGGCCCACCTCGCCGGGTGTCGCGGTCGGGTCCGCGAGGACGTCCGAGCTCGCGGCGTCGTTGAGGACGAGGCCCTGGAGCAGGATGACCCCGATCTGGGTGATGACCGCGACGGTCAGGGAGATGCCCAGGACCGTGCGCCAGTGCGTGCGCATGGTGGAGACGGCGCCGTCGAGGATCTCGCCGATGCCGAGCGGGCGCAGCGGGATGACACCGGGCTTGGCGGCGGGCGGGGGGCCGCCCCAGCCGCCGCCCCAGCCGGGAGTGCCGTAGCCCGGGCGGGGGGCACCGTAGCCG
>NZ_JARGEE010000530.1:0-5482 GCF_033794485.1 Streptomyces sp. MB09-02B | reverse complement strand
CCCCGCCCCCGCACGACGACCACCCCCTCGCCTCCTACGTCCTGCGCGTCAACGGCACCGAGCGGCCCGTCAGCGACGCCTGGATCGGTGAGTCGCTGCTCTACGTGCTGCGCGAGCGGCTCGGCCTCGCCGGTGCCAAGGACGGCTGCTCGCAGGGCGAGTGCGGCGCCTGCAACGTGCAGGTCGACGGCCGGCTCGTGGCGTCCTGCCTGGTGCCCGCCGTCACCTCCGCCGGCAGCGAGGTGCGCACCGTCGAGGGCCTCGCCGCCGACGGGCAGCCCTCGGACGTACAGCGGGCCCTCGCCAAGTGCGGTGCCGTGCAGTGCGGTTTCTGCGTGCCCGGCATGGCGATGACGGTGCACGACCTCCTGGAGGGCAACCCCGCCCCCAGCGACCTGGAGACCCGCCAGGCGCTCTGCGGCAACCTCTGCCGCTGCTCCGGCTACCGGGGCGTCCTCGCGGCCGTCCGTGACGTCGTCGCCGAGCGCGAGGCGCACACGGCCGCCGAGAACGAGGCCGCCGCGGACACCGACGAGGCGCGCATCCCGCACCAGGCGGGCCCGGGCGCGGGCGGCGTCAACCCGGCGGCGTACGACGCCCAGCAGGCGCCCCCACCGGCCCCGCACGACCCCGACCGGTCCTACGGCGGCCAGGGGCTGTCGTTCACCGGCCCGGACGACTCGTACGGCGGCCAGGACCAGTCCTTCGGCGGCCAGGACCAGTCTTTCGGTGGGCAGGACCAGTCCTTCGGTGGCCAGGGTCAGGCCTTCGGTGACCAGGGTCAGTCGTACGGCGGTCAGGACCAGCCCTTCGGGCAGGAGCAGTCGTTCGGTGGGCAGGACCAGTCGTTCGGCGGTCCGGGCGACACCTACGGCGGTCAGGGGCAGTCCTTCGCCGGGCAGGGTGACACCTACGGCGGCCAAGGGCAGTCCTTCGGCGGTCAGGACGACTCGTACGGCGGTCAGGGCCGGTCGTTCGGCCAGGACGGAGGCCAGGCGTGAGCAACGAAACCGTCATCGCGACGCCCGCGGGCCCCGGCGAGACCGCGCCCGCTCCCGAGCAGTTGCCGCACGGCCTGGGCGTGTCCCTGCCGTCGGCCGACTCCCGGGCCAAGTCGGAGGGCACCTTCCCGTACGCGGCCGACCTGTGGGCCGAGGGCCTGCTGTGGGCCGCCGTGCTCCGCTCGCCGCACCCGCACGCGCGCATCGTGTCCATCGACACGTCCCACGCGCGCGAGATGCCCGGCGTACGGGCCGTCGTCACGCACGAGGACGTGCCGGGCGTCGCCCTGCACGGCCGCGGCAAGGCCGACCGGCCCCTGTTCGCCTCCGAGGTCGTACGCCACCACGGCGAGCCCATCGCGGCCGTCGCCGCCGACCACCCCGACACCGCGCGGATGGCCGCCGCCGCCGTCATCGTCGAGTACGAGGTCCTCGACCCGGTGATCGACCCGGAACAGGCCTTCGAGGCCGAGCCCCTGCACCCCGACGGCAACCTCATCCGCCACATCCCGCTGCGCCACGGCGACCCGAACGCGGCGGGCGAGATCGTCGTCGAGGGGCAGTACCGCATCGGCCGCGCCGACCCCGCCCCCATCGGCGCCGAGGCCGGCCTGGCCGTGCCCCGCCCCGACGGCGGCGTCGAGCTGTACGTGGCCTCCACCGACCCCCACACCGACCGTGACGCGGCCGCCGCCTGCTACGGCCTGCCGCCCGACCGCGTCAAGATCGTCGTCACCGGAGTCCCCGGCGCCACCGCCGACCGCGAGGACCAGGGCTTCCAACTCCCGCTCGGCCTGCTCGCCCTGAAGACCGGTTGCCCGGTCAAGCTGACGGCCACCCGCGAGGAGTCCTTCCTCGGCCACGCCCACCGCCACCCCACCCTGCTGCGCTACCGCCACCACGCGGACGCCGACGGCAAGCTCGTCAAGGTCGAGGCCCAGATCCTGCTCGACTCGGGCGCGTACGCCGACACCTCCTCGGAGGCGCTGGCCGCCGCCGTCTCGTTCGCGTGCGGCCCCTACGTCGTCCCCAACGCCTTCATCGAGGGCTGGGCGGTGCGCACCAACAACCCGCCCTCCGGCCATGTGCGCGGCGAGGGCGCCATGCAGGTCTGCGCCGCCTACGAGGCGCAGATGGACAAGCTCGCGAAGAAGCTGGGCGTCGACCCGGCGGAACTCCGCATGCGCAATGTGATGACCACGGGCGACGTGCTGCCGACCGGCCAGTCGGTGACCTGCCCGGCTCCGGTCGCCGAACTCCTCCAGGCCGTCCAGGAGTTCCCGCTGCCCGCCCTGCCCAAGGACACCCCCGAGGAGGAGTGGCTGCTCCCGGGCGGCCCCGAGGGCGCGGGCGAGCCGGGCGCCGTCCGGCGCGGCGTCGGCTACGGCCTCGGCATGGTCCACATGCTCGGCGCCGAGGGCGCGGACGAGGTCTCCACGGCCACCGTGAAGGTCCACGACGGCATCGCGACCGTGCTGTGCGCGGCCGTCGACACCGGCCAGGGCTTCTCCACCCTCGCCCGGCAGATCGTCCAGGAGACCCTCGGCATCGACGAGGTCCACATCGCCCAGGTCGACACCGACCAGCCGCCGGCCGGCCCGAGCTGCCGGGGCCGCCACACCTGGGTCTCCGGCGGAGCGGTGGAGCGCGCGGCCAAGATGGTCCGCACGCAGCTCCTGCAGCCGCTGGCCCACAAGTTCGGCATGTCCACGGAGCTGCTGCAGATCACCGACGGCAAGATCACGTCGTACGACGGTGTGCTGTCCACCACGGTCGCGGAGGCACTGGACGGCAAGGAACTCTGGGCCACCGCCCAGTGCCGCCCGCACCCGACCGAACCGCTGGACGAGGCCGGCCAGGGCGACGCGTTCGTGGGCCTCGCCTTCTGTGCGATCCGCGCGGTCGTGGACGTCGACATCGAACTCGGTTCCGTACGGGTCGTGGAGCTGGCCGTCGCCCAGGACGTCGGCCGGATCCTCAACCCGAACCAGCTCGCCGCCCGGATCGAGGCGGGCGTCACCCAGGGCGTGGGCATCGCGCTGACCGAGAACCTGCGCACCCCCCGGGGCCTGGTCCGCCACCCCGACCTGACGGGTTACGCCCTGCCCACCGCTCTCGACGTCCCCGACATCCAGCTCGTCAAGCTGGTGGAGGAACGGGACGTCGTCGCCCCCTTCGGCGCGAAGGCGGCCAGCGCGGTGCCGGTGGTGACCTCCCCGGCGGCCGTCGCGGCGGCGGTACGGGCGGCCACGGGACGCCCCGTGAACCGCCTGCCGATCCGCCCGCAGGCGGCGGTGGTGACGGGGGCGTAGGCCCGGGCAGGCGGCTGCGAGCCGCCTCCGGCACAGCCCTTGAGGTGCGTGTTCGCGCGTACGGCGGGTGTTGTCAGTGGGGCGGCGTATGGTTCTCGGCAGTGGGGACGACGACTGTTCGACGACCGCTCGGCGGTCCGGGCGTCGCCACTGGGGACGCACGCTGAGAACCACGTGCCGGGGGGAGCCATGAGCACGATGACGATGGGGACAATGGGCCTGACGGACCTGAACGACCTGCGCGATCCGATCCACCTGAACGACCTGGCGGCGCTGACCGGAGGACCGGTCACCCGTTCCGGACTGGCGCTGGACCTGCCGGCCTGTCTGCTGGACGAGGAGTTCGGCCGAAGCAGGGTGTGGCGCTTCGAGGACTTCGACTTCCCGGCCACACTCACCCACGAGCCGACCCGCCGCTTCCTGCGCGACATGGGCCTGCCCGAGGACCACGGCTTCTTCCACCTCGACACGGACATCCCGCTGCCGACCCTCGCCGAGTACTACGCACACGAGCGCGCCGACGTCTTCACCCCCGACCGACTCCCCTCCAGAGCGGCCCACTTGATCCGCCTCGGCCACTTCGTCGAGGGCAACAGCGTCGTCGTCGACGGCACCACCGGCGCGATCCTCAACTGGAGCGAACCCGAGTCGACCCTCAGCCCCCTCGACGCCGACCTCTCCACCCTCGCCTTCACCCTCTGGCGCCTGCACCGCGAGAACCACGAGAGAACGGCGACGGGTTGCTGGGTGGAACGCCTGCGCAACGAGGCGTGCGCGGAGCTCTGACGCGGACGCGCTCCGCTGCCGTGGCAGGTCCCGGATGGGGCGCATAGGCTGGCTGCAGGGGTCGAGATCAACTGCCAACAGTCCGCGTGGGACCCCTACGCGAGCAACGAACCGCAGCCGTACCCCACGGGCACCTGCACCGCCACCTTCGAGGTCGGCACGACGGTCACCTTCACCGCCACACCGGACACCGGGTCCTCCATCAACGACGGCCCCACACCGAACCCCGTGACCATACGAACCGGCTACAACTACACCTGGGTGATGTTCTGCCCCAACGACGGGCTCTGCTCCGCGGGTTAGCTCCTCACCGGAAGTTGGGCGATCCTCGCGAGGGTTTCTTGTCGCGCGGGTTTCCAGTTCATGGGCGACGCGTCCGTCACGTCCATCGTGCCCTGATGCGCCCTGATTGCGCCCTCCCCGTGCCCGAGTGACGTGCGGACGCTGGAACGATGGGGGACACGGACAAGCCGAGCATCGTCCGGTTGCCGGGCGCTGACGGACATCGCCAGCCACCGCCGGACACACCACGGCCGTGGGAGAACGTCGACCGGGCCCAGGCCGCGGTGGAAGGCGCCACGGGCCCCGAGCCACCCGCCCCGCCCATCTGCCCCGACTGCGGACTCATCGGTGACCGGCGTCCCACCTACTACGACGCCCACGTCCTGCTGGAGCCAGACCTGTCCGTGCCCGCACACATGGTGCCGGCCTGGCACCGGTGGTACGTCGACTCCCAGGGCGTCGGGTGGAACAGCCGGGAGGACGAGCCCGCTCCAGGGGCCGTCTGCCGCATACCGCACCGCATCGCCTGCCCGGGCCTGAAGTTGGAGGAGATCGGACTGTGGCGATGGCTCGACACCGTCCGTACGGAGAACGCCCGCCGCGCACGACGCAGGGCGGACGAGGAAGGCCTCCCGGAAGCACTGCCGGACGCGGGGTGACCGGCAGCGCGGGCGGTCGCTCACGACTGTGACCGAGACGGAAACTGAGACGCAGTCAGGGTGGTCGACCCGGACGATGCCAGACGGGTACCGCCCGCTCGCGCCGGCTCCTAACACGGTCAACCTGGCCAGCCACCGGCCTCGACAGCGGACTTGGCGAATTCGGCGAAGGTCCGCGGCGATGTGCCCTGTGCGGTGGCCGACGACGAACACACCACCACCACGAGGGGGCGACACCCCTTCCGGGATGTCGCCCCCTGGCCGTGACTGGCGAAGGCAGTTGAGGCCGTGGCGGGAATCGAACCCGCGTAACTCGCTTTGCAGGCGAGTCCCTGAACCACTCGGGCACACGGCCGGGTCGGGAGTGTGGGCCCCGGTGGGGGCTGGTGCTCCGAACTCGATGTGTCGACCGTAGGCGCGGGCGGGTGGAGGGCTCAAGGGC
>NZ_JARGEE010000052.1:0-31448 GCF_033794485.1 Streptomyces sp. MB09-02B | reverse complement strand
CGCCCCGGGACACCACCGCCCGGGCCGCCGGAGGCACCGTCGACCCCCGCCGCATCGTCACCGCCGGGGCGGCCGGAATCACCGACCCCCGCCGCGAGGTCACCGTCGGGGCGGCCGGAACCACCGACCCCCGCCGCGAGGTCACCGCCGGGGCGGCCGGATGCCACGGAACTCCCAGTCGCCGCCGAGTGCTGTGGAGAGGACCTCCTCGGACTCGGTGGGCTGCGCGCCGACGTCGGTGCGGACGGCGGTGGGGCCGGTGACGATGTGGTTGGTGAGCCGGCCGAGGCCCTCCACCTCCACCTCCACCACATCACCGGGCTGTACGGGGCGGGAGTTTGCCGGGGTGCCGGAGAGCAGCACGTCCCCCGGGTACAGCGTGATGGTGCGGGCGATGTCGGCGACGAGGTAGTGCATGTCCCACTTCATCTCGTCCGTCGAACCATCCTGGACGACCTCGCCGTTGACGTACGTCCGCAGCCGCTTGCCGTGGAAGTCCCAGTCGGTGACCAGGCCCGGGCCGAGCGGGCAGAGCGTGTCGGAGCCCTTCACCCGCAGCATCGAACCGGCGTCGGTGTCACGGAAGTCGTGCAGGCCGTAGTCGTTGGCGACCGTGTAGCCGGCGATGTACGCGCCCGCCTCGGCCGGTGCGATGTTCCTGGCCGTCCTGCCGATGACGATGGCGACCTCGCCCTCGTAGTTCAGCCACTTGCAGCCGTCGGGCCGGACGATCGCGCCCTTGTGCGAGTTGAGGGAGGAGGTCGGCTTGTGGAAGTAGGTCGGAGTCTCCGGCAGGTCGATCCGGAACTCGTCGACCCGGCTGCGGTGGTTGAGGTGGACGGCGACGATCTTCGACGGCACCACCGGCGGAAGGTGGTGCGCCTCCTCGATCTTGACGCGGCGGCCGTCCCCGGCGACGAGTTCGTCTCCGTCGACGGTGACCTGGACGGTGGCGCCGTCCAGGAGGATGCGGCGGTACTCGGTCATGACAGGCCTTCCTGGGGGAGTCGGGGAGAGGGGGAGGTCCAGCCGCCTGCGGGGCGGTCGAACCAGAGGTGGACCTGACCGGTACCGACGGAGTTCTCGTACTCCCCGTACTGCCGGGCCCTGGCGGCACAGGCCCGCTCGCCCAGCGCGCCCGCCATCATCAGGTAGTGGAAGAACTTGGCCTCGGGCTTGAACTTCCAGAACGCGTCCATGGTGTCGAGGACCTTGTCGTGCCGGCCCTCCTTGAACCAGGCGATCCGCTCCTCGTCGGCCTCGCGGGCCTCCGGGGTGAAGATGTGGACCGGATCGCTGGCCTCGTGGTCGCGCAGCTCGCGCAGCGGCCAGAAGGTGTGCGACAGCGCGCCCGAGGCGATGATCAGCACCCGCCGCCCCGGGGTGGCGGCGATACCGTCGGCGAGCGCCCGCCCCAGCCGCAGATGGTCCTCCATGTCCCCGGTCTGGCAGACCCCGATGGTCACCCACCGCTTGTCCGGCAGGCCCTCGCCGAGGAACTTCCAGAGGTTGATCGTGGCGTAGTAGATCGGCAGGTACTCGTCCTCGATCGCGGTGATCCAGGTGCCGTGCTTGTCCGCGAACTTCTCGATGCTCAGGGCGAGTTCGGGGTCGCCGGGAAAGTCGTAGGGCATCCGGCACATCCCGCGCGGCAGCTCCTCGGAGGTGAAGAGCCCGGCGCGGCGGGCCTGCGCGGCGACGACGAACTCGACGGTCGTCGCCCAGTGCGAGTCGAGGACGACCACGGTGTCGTAGTCGTCGCGGTCGAAGACGTCCTCGCGCAGCTGCCGCAGACCGGTGACGAGGGTGATCTCCTTGCCCTCGTTGAGCTCCAGCCGGTCGGCCTCCGGCAGGACGATGGTGGGGACGTGAGCGAGGAGTCCCGCCCCGACGATCTCACCCATGGCTGTTCCATCCGTTCGGTGCGGTCACGGTGTTCTTCAGGTCGCAGTAGAAGTCGAAGCTCCAGGAGCCGCCCTCCCGGCCGACCCCGGACTGACGGGAGCCGCCGAAGGGCGCCTGGAGGTCGCGTACGAAGAAGCAGTTCACCCACACCGTTCCCGCGACCAGCCGCTCGGTGACCCGTGCCGCCCGCTCGGGGTCACCGGTGGCGAGAGTGGCGGCCAGCCCGAAGCGGGTGTCGTTGGCGAGCCGTACGGCCTCGTCCTCGTCGGTGAAGGTCTGCAGGGTCAGCACCGGACCGAAGACCTCCTCCTGCACGATCTCCGAGTCCTGCGCGACCTCCGTGAGCAGGGTGGGCGCGTAGTACTGGCCGTCCTTGCGGTGCCCGCCGATGACCACCCGGGCCCCGGCCGCGACGGCCCGGCGCACGAACCCGTCGATCTTCTCCAGCTGCCGGGGGTGGATGTTGGGCCCGATGTCGGTGGCCTCGTCCCGGGGATCGCCCTGCCGCAGGGCGCCCGCCTTCTCGACGAACCGCCGGGTGAACTCCTCGGCCACCGAGTCCTCGACGAGGAAGCGCGTCGCGGCCAGGCACACCTGCCCGGCGTTGTCGTACTGCTCCACCGCGAGGTCCACCGCCAGGTCCAGATCGGCGTCGGCGAACACCAACAGCGGTGACTTGCCGCCCAGTTCGAGGCTGAGAGGGGTGAGGTTGGGTGCCACCGACGCGGCGATCCGCTTGGCCGTCGGCACCGACCCGGTGAAGCTGATCCGCCGGACGTCCGGGTGCGAGGTGAGCGCGTCGCCGATCTCCGACCCGTATCCCTGCACGACATTCAGCACCCCGGCGGGCAGCCCCGCCTCGGCGGCGATGTCCGCCAGCAGCGACGCGGTCAGCGGGGTCCACTCGGCCGGCTTCAGGATCACCGTGTTGCCGGCGGCCAGGGCCGGGGCGACCTTCCAGGTGGCCAGCATCAGCGGCGCGTTCCACGGGGTGATCAGCACGGAGGGCCCCGCGGGGTCCCAGCTCACGTGGTTGGTGTGGCCGCGCGTCTCGAAGTCCTCGTGCTCCAGCGTCAGCAGCCAGTCGGCGAAGAACCGGAAGTTGTGCGCCACGCGGGGCATGACACCCCGCCGGTGGGACCGCAGCAACGCCCCGTTGTCGTTCGTCTCGACGATCGCCAGCTCTTCGAGCCGCTTCTCGACCCCGTCGGCGACGGCGTGCAGGATCCGGGCGCGTTCGGCGCGGGAGGTGGCGGCCCAGGCGGGAAACGCCTCCCGGGCGGCGGCGACGGCGGCCTCGACCTCCAAGGGCCCACCTCGGGCGATCTCGCCGAGGACACGGCCGTCGACGGGGGAGACATCGGTGAAGGTCCCGGCGGAGGCGACCCGCCGCCCACCGATCCAGTGCCGGGTGTCGACGGAGACTCCGGCGACGACGATTTTCTCAGACATGAGGATGGCTCCAGATGTACGAAGAGGGGAACGGCCGCGCCCCTTCAGGGGCGCGGGGCTGTATCGATGTGCGGCTCCGCCGCGTGGGCGCGACCAGCCACGAGCAACCCGCAGCCGCCCACGTACCTCACTCGGCAGCCGCTTCGGACGTCCCGGACTCCAACAACCGCCCGCCGTCCCAGACGACCCCCACCTGCCGGTAGTACGCGCCGATGGGTTCCTCGACCGACAGCCGGGCCAGCTCCTCCGTCGGCGCCTCGAACAACTCCAGCTCGGCCTCCCCCACCCACGCCTGACCCGCCTCGAAGGACGCCGCCCCGGTCTCGATCAACTCGTCGAGCGCCAGCCCCTTCCCGGTCTCGATCGACGGCAGCCACCGGTGGTGCGCCATCGGATGCGCGTTCACGAACCCGTTCGTCTCCGTCGGCTCCCGCAGCGTCACCACCGCCTGGGCCAGCCTCCGGTCCGCCGCGGCCAGGGTCGCCCCGAACCGGGCCCCGGCCGAGATCCGCGGGGCGGGCCCGTACGGATGCGGCCGCGTCTGGTGGATGGACCCGAGCTTCTTCGGATACCCCTGGTGCAGCCCGCGCGCGATCGCGAAGTCCTTGTCGACCCAGATGTGGACGCAGCGCGAGTACGTCCGCCCCTTGTACTGGCAGCGGACGACCGCGAAGGCCTCCTTGTACTGCGAGAGCACGGGGTCGAGCAGCTCCGCCCCCGACGCCGAGCAGGACTGCCAGTCGGCCCAGATCAGCGCGACCGCACCGGGGTCCTCGTCGGCCAACTCCAGTGGCTCGGGCAGCAGTTCACGCACCCGCGCCGGATCCGTGCGGTACTCGACGGTGAGCAGGTCGCCCGAGTAGTGCCACGGCGGCG
Source organism: Streptomyces sp. MB09-02B (assembly GCF_033794485.1). Classification (NCBI taxonomy): domain Bacteria; kingdom Bacillati; phylum Actinomycetota; class Actinomycetes; order Kitasatosporales; family Streptomycetaceae; genus Streptomyces; species Streptomyces sp. MB09-02B. The sequence continues at coordinate 27,215 of NZ_JARGEE010000052.1, read as the reverse complement.
ACGGAATCAGCGACGAGGCTCCGCTCGCCGTCTTGGGGTGGAAGTATCCACGGACACTGGTCATGGTCAGGAAGGTCCTTACGAGGTGAGGGCGGGCTGCTTGAGCAGTTCGGCGCGGTAGCGGGCGGCGGTGGACACGGTCGCGGGGCCGCCGAGGGCGACGACCCCGACCAGCCGTCCGTCGCGGTGGTAGCCGACCAGGACGTCCCCGGCCGGGTCGCCGTCCATGACCCGTACGTCGTCCCTGCCGAGGACGGGCGCGCCGAAGGACTGGAGCCGGAAGTCGTGCTGGTCGCTCCAGAAGGTCGGCAGCGGCGCGAACGGCGCGGTCTCGGCGCCGGTGAGGACCTTCGCCGCGTGCTTGGCGGTGTCCGTGGGGATGGACCAGTGCTCGACCCGGCGCGGTACGCCGTCGTAGCGGGCGTTGGGGAAGCGGGCGAGGTCGCCGACCGCGACCACCTCGGGCCGGCCGCCGACCCGGAGCTGCTCGTCGGTGAGGACTCCGTCGGTCAGGTCGAGGCCGTTGCCGCCCAGCCACTCGGTGTTCGCCAGCGAGCCGACCGACTCCACCACCACATCGGCGGGCAGTACGGTCCCGTCGGCGAGCACCACGCCCGTGACCCGGTCCTCGCCCTCGAACCCGGCGACTCCGGCACCGAGCGCGAAGCGCACCCCGCGCTCCTCGTGCCGCCGCAGCAGCGCCTGCCCGAGCAGTGCGCCGAGCGGGCCGACCATGGGCAGCGGCAGCGGGTCGACGACCGTCACCTCGGAGACTCCGAGGCCCACGGCGGTCGCGGCCACCTCGCAGCCGATGAACCCGGCCCCGACCACGACCACCCGCGCTCCTGGCCGGGGCAGCTCCGCCCGCAGGCCCTGCGCGTCGGCGAGGGTGCGGACGGTGTGCCGGCCGGCGAGCGGGCCGGGACAGGACAGCCGCCGGGGACGCATACCGGTGGCGACGACCAGTGCGTCGTACGAAAGCGGCGACCCGTCGTCGAGGACGACGGTCCGCTCGTCGAGGCGGGAGGCGACGACCCTGGTGCCGAGCCGCCACTCCACGTCGGCCACGCTCGCGCGGGGGCGGAAGGCCAGCGACTCGAAGGGCGCCTTCCCGGCAAGCACCTCCTTGGAGAGCGGGGGCCGGTTGTAGGGCATGTGCGGTTCGTCGCCGACGAGGGTGATCGCCCCGGTCCAGCCCGCCGCGCGCAGTTGCTCGGCTGCGCGCAGCCCGGCCATGGAGGCGCCGGCGACGACCACACGGCCCCGCCCTGTCTCCTGCGCGGTCCCCTGCGCCGTGCCCGCCTCGGCACCTGTCGCCGTCATGGGCTCAGCCCTCGATCCGGATGGCCTGGAGGGGGCAGACGTCGGCGGCTTCCTCGACCTCGTCGAGGAGCGCGTCGTCGGGGTCGCTGACGTAGGCCAGACGCCCGTTCCCGTCGAGCTGGAAGACGTCGGGGGCGGCGAAGACGCACTGTCCGTGGTCCTGGCACTTGTTCATGTCGACGACGACCTTCATGGCCGGTCCTCCTGACGTGGCTCGTTTGACTCCAAACAACATAGGAAGCGGCACACCTCTGGTCAATACCTGTCCAGGTGGATAATTTTTTGGTCCGGGCCCCTTGCGGGCCGCTCCGCCCGTTCATATCGTTTGGCACCAAACAAACGCCCTCAGTCGTCGAGGAGACAACGGTGAGCGCATCCGAAACACCGGCCGTCAGGCAGCACCAGGAGCGGCTGGCCGCCGAGGGCATCGACGTGGTCCGGGTGACCTACCCCGATCTGATCGGTACCGACCGGGCCCGGGACGTGCTGCTCGACCAGTTGCCGACGGCCTGCGAGCACGGGCTCGCCTTCTGCCGGGCGGTCTACCACACCTCACCCCAGGGGGACGTCGTCCCCGTGGCCGGAGGCCTGGACGCGGGCCTGCCCGACATCCATGTGCGCCCCGACCTCGACACGCTGGTCGCCCTCCCCTGGGAGCCCGGAGTGGCCTCCTGTCTCGGCGAGAGCATCGACCCCGCGACCGGGGCACCCGCTCCCGAGTCGCCCCGCGACCTGCTGCGCTCGGTGCTCGCCCGCTGCGCCGAACAGGGTCTGCGCCCGGTGGTCGGCCCCGAACTCGAGTACTTCCTCTGCGACCCGGACCCGGGATCCCCGAGCGGCTGGAAGCGCTACTCCGGCGCCACCGGCGCCGTCTACACCGCCGGTCTGCGCGCCGACCCCGACAACCACCTGCTGCGCACCCTGCGCCACCTCCGCGACCTGCGCATCGGCGTCACCAACGGCAACCACGAGTTCGACGGCGGCCAGTTCGAGATCAACCTGACGCACTCGGACGCCCTCTCCGCCGCCGACCGCTCCTTCCGCTTCAAGGCCGCCGTCAAGGAACTCGCCCGCAAGGAGGGCCGTCTCGCCACCTTCATGGCCAGACCGTTCAACGACGCCGGCGGCTCCGGCTTTCACCTCCACCTGTCCTGCGACGACGAGAACGGCCGCAACGCCTTCGACGACCCCGCCGGCCGCCACGGACTCTCCGACACCGCCCGCCACGCCATCGCCGGAGTCCTCGCCCACGCCCCGGCGCTCGCCGCCCTCGCCAACCCGACGGTCAACTCCTACAAACGCTTCGGCCCGGACACCCTCGCCCCCTGGCTGATCGACTGGGGCCTGGACAACCGCAGCGCCATGGTCCGCATCCCGCCGGAGCGCGGGGCCGGAGCCCGGCTCGAACTGCGCCTCGGCGATGCCGGCGCCAACCCCTACCTGCTGATCGCGGGCACGATCGCCGCCGCGCTGCTCGGCGTCCGCGCGGGCGAGGAACCCCCGGCCCCGCTGGAGGGTTACGGCTACGACACCGCCAGGTCGGCCGTGCTGCCGATGAACCTCTCCGCCGCCCTCGACGCCCTGGAGGCGGACACCGCCCTCACCGAGATCCTCGGCAAGGCCTTCACCACCTCGTACCTCAGTTACAAGCGCGACGAGGTCGAACGCTTCCAACGGCACGTCACCGACTGGGAGTTCACCGAGTACGCCTACCACCTGTGACGCCTGGGAGCACCCCCACCATGACCACTTCAGCCCGCCCCGCCTCCGTGCGCGAGGCCGTGCAGGAACCCATGCCGCTGGACGACGTGGACCTCGCCGACCTCGACAACTTCACCGACGGCGTCACCCCGTGGCGCATGTTCCACACCCTGCGCCACCGGGACCCGGTCCACTGGCAGCCCGAGGAGGCCCCCAACTCCGGCTTCTGGGCGGTCACCCGGCACGCCGACATCGCCCGCGTCGACCGGGACGCCGAGACCTTCACCTCGACGAGGTTCGTCAACCTGGAGGAGGTCGACGAGGACCAGATCAGGACCCGTGCCTCCATCCTCGAACTGGACGGCGTCCGCCACCGCGCCCTGCGCAGCGTGATCCAGCGCCAGTTCGGCGCGAGCGTCATCAACAGCTACACCGACTTCCTGCGCGGCCTGACCGCCACCACCCTCGACGCGGCCCTCGCCAAGGGCACCTTCGACTTCGTCGCCGACGTCTCCGCCGACTTCCCCATCAACGTCCTGGCCCGGCTGCTCGACGTCCCTCCGGAGGACAACCAGAAGCTCATCGACTGGGGCAACCGCATCATCGGCAACACCGACCCCGACTACGCGGACGTCCTGCTGAACAGCGCGGAGAGCGAGCAGTACCGGCATCTGCCGTTCCGCTCGCCCGCCTCCCTCGAAGTCTTCGAGTACGGCCGCGAACTTGCCCGGCAGCGACGCGGCGGCGACGGCACCGACCTGGTCTCCAAGCTCGTCAACGCCACCCCCCGCGACGGCGTCCCGCTCTCCGCGCAGGACTTCGACAACTACTTCCTGCTCCTGGTCGTCGCCGGCAACGAGACCACCCGCCACACCATCACCCACTCCATGCTGGCCCTCCTCCAGCACCCGGAGCAGCTGGCCCGCCTCCAGGAGGACCCGTCCCTGATCCCGGTGGCGACCGAGGAGTTCCTGCGCTGGGCGTCCCCGGTCTACCACTTCCGCCGCACCGCGACCCGTGATGTCGAACTCGGCGGCAAGCGGATCAAGGAGGGCGACAAGGTCGTCATGTGGTACGCCTCCGGCAACCGGGACGAGGAGGTCTTCGGCAACCCCTACGACCTCGACGTCGCCCGCGCCGACAACGACCACGTCACCTTCGGCAAGGGCAGCCCGCACCTGTGCCTGGGCAACCTGCTGGCCCGCACGGAGATCCGCATCATGTTCGAGGAGCTGATCCCGCGCCTGGCCGACATCCGCCTGGTCGGTGACGTCCCGCGCGTCCGCTCGAACTTCGTCAACGGAATCAAGAAGCTGCCGGTCGAGGTGACCCTCGCCTGAGCGTCAGCGGGACCCCAGCTCCTTGGTGATGCGCTCCAGCATGCCCGCGGACGACTCCTTCGCCCGCTCCTCCCAGGCGAAGACACAGGCGGTGGCCACCCCGTCGAAGTCCAGTTCGCGCAGGGTGCCGAAGAACGCGTCCCAGTCCACCTCGCCCTGGCCGACGTCCAGGTGCTGGTGGATCCGGGCGGTCGTGCCGGGCGGGTTGAGGATGTAGCGCAGCCCGCTGGAGCCCTTGTGGTTGAAGGAGTCGGCGATGTGGACGTGCTTCAGCCGGTCGCCGGCGTACCGCATCATCGCCGCGATGTCCGCGCCGACCTCGGAGGGGCCGGAGAGGTGGAAGGAGTGCGGCGCGCAGTAGAGGTAGTTCACCCAGGGCCTGTCGATCGCGCGGACCAGGTCGACGGCCGGGGTGTTCTCCTCGCAGAAGTCGTCCGGGTGCGCCTCCAGGTTCAGGGCGATGCCCTCCCGCTCGAACAGCGGCAGCAGTTCCTCCAGCGAGCGCCAGAACGCGGCCTCGCTCTCGGCGGCACGCTCGGGACGGCCGTTGAACTCCGAGTTCATCAGCGGGCAGCCGAGGTCAGCGGTGATCTCGATCATCCGCTTCCAGTAGCGTACGGCCGCCTGACGCTCGGTCTCGTCCGGTGAGGACCACTTGTACAGCGGCAGCACGGAGGACAGCTGGACGCCGTGCGCGCGCAGGGAGTTCTTCAGTTCCGCGATCCGGGCGTCGTCCGCCCGGGGGTGCAGGAAGAACGGCATGAAGTCGTCACGCGGCGACAACTCGATGTACTCATAGCCGAGTTCGGCGACGGTGCGCACCATGTCGTCGATGGGCAGCGCCCGGAACATGTACGGGTCTAGGGCGATCTTCACGCGGCACCTCCGTAGAAGGCGGGACGGGGCTTGAGGCCGGTGGCGACGACTCGGCCGGACTCCAGGGCCTCGACGGTCGCGCCGGTGATGACGGTGGCGGCGTAGCCGTCCCAGGCGGACGGTCCGCTGGGCTCCGCGCCGGAGGCGACGCCCGCGATCCATTCACGGAACTCGGTGTCGAACGCGTCCGCGAAACGGCCCACCCAGTCCGTGAGCACCTCCGTGCTGTGCTGTCCGGCGGTGCGCAGACCGACCGCTGCCGGGTCCGGCAGCCGGACCAGCCCCTCCTCGCCCACCGCCTCGCACTGGATGTCGTATCCGTACCGGCAGTTGACGAAGACCTCCAGATCGATGCGGACGCCCTTCGCGGTCTCGAAGAGCATGATCTGCGGGTCCTTGAGGTGGGGGAACCGCCTGCTGGTCGGACGCGGGGTCACCACCTGCGTGGACACGATCTCGTCGTCGAGCAGCCAGCGCAGTACGTCCACCTCGTGCACCGCCGTGTCCAGCGCGGCCATGGCGGACGTGTACGACTCCGGGACCGTCGGGTTGCGGTGGGCGCAGTGCACGATCAGGGGTTCACCGATACGGCCGGAGTCGATGACCTGCTTCATCCTCCGGTAGCCGGCGTCGTAGCGGCGCATGAAGCCGACCTGGACCAGCCGCCGCCCGGACGCCGACTCGGCCTCGACGATCCGCAGACAGTCCTCGGCGGTCGTGGCCAGTGGCTTTTCGCAGAACACCGGCTTCCCGGCGGCGATCGCGGTCAGCACGTGCTCGGCGTGCGTGGGGCCCCACGAGGTGACGAGGACGGCGTCCACCTCGTCGGAGGCGATGACGGCCGCGCCGTCGGGCAGCACCCGGGCCCCGACCGGGGCCGCGGCCTCCTCGGCGCGGACGGCGTCGATGTCGGTCACCGCCGTGACCCGGGCCCCGGTGACGGTCTCGGTGAGGCGCCGGATGTGTTCCTTGCCGATCCAGCCGGCGCCGATGACGCCTACACGTACGGTCATGGTCGTTTCCTTAGGCATGAGGGAGAGTCAGGAGAAGCGCGCCCGGAGTTCGGCTTCGAGGGATTCCAGCGAACGGCCCCGGGTCTCGGGGACGTAGAGCTTCACGAAGGTGAGCGAGAGGACGCCCGCCACCACGAAGAGGAAGAAGGTGCGGGAGACGCCGATCCCGGAGACCAGGGACGGGAAGACCAGGCCGATCAGGAAGTTGGTCAGCCACAGCACGACCGCCGCGACGCCCATGCCGAAGCCGCGCATCCGCATCGGGAAGATCTCCGACAGCATCAGCCACGTCACCGGCGAGATGGCCCCCTGCTGGAAGGCGAGGAAGGTGACGGTCATCGCGAGCACGGCGTACGCCCGGCCGTCACCGGCGGGCAACGTGAGGGAGAAGATCCCGATGAGCAACAGGGCCGCAGTGGTGCCGATCTGACCGGTCATCAGCATCGGACGGCGGTTCACGCGGCCGAGCAGCCAGATGCCGACGAAGGTGGCCAGTACCGAGATGACACCGTTGGCGATGTTCGCGGTGAGCGCGCTGTCGGAGGCGAAACCGGCGTCGGTGAGGATCTGCGTGCCGTAGTACATGATCGTGTTGACGCCGGTGATCTGCTGCACGATCGCGATGCCGAACCCGACGAACATCAATCTGCGCAGCCAGGGCGTGGCCCGCATGTCCCGCCAGCCGCCGAGCCTCTCCCGCTCCTCCCCGACCGCGAGCGCGGACACCTCGCTCAGCTCGGCCTCGGCCCGCTGCCGGGACCGCACCTGCCGGAGCACCTCCAGCGCCTCACCGAACCGGGCCCGCGAGGCCAGCCAGCGCGGACTCTCCGGCATCACCAGCATGCCGAACCAGAGGACGACCGCCGGCAGGGTCGCGAGCACCAGCATCCAGCGCCAGACACCGCCGGACTCGCCGCCGACCCGTGCGATGACCGCGTTGGAGGTGAAGGCCAGCAACTGCCCGGTGACGATCATCAGTTCGTTACGGGTGACCAGCGCGCCCCGCCGTTCGGCGGGGGAGATCTCCGCGAGATAGACGGGCACGGTCACCGACGCGCCGCCCACCGCGAGCCCGAGCACGAAGCGGGCGACCACCATGACCGCCGTGTTCGGTGCCAGCGTGCACCCCAGCGCGCCGACGAAGAACACCACGGCGAGCACGAGGATCGTCCGGCGCCGCCCGCGCGCGTCCGACAGCCGGCCGCCGGTGATCGCGCCCAGGGCCGCGCCCAGCAGCAGCGAACTGGTGACCATGCCCTCGGTGAAGGGCGTCAGACCGAGGTCGTCGGTCATGTACGGCAGGGCACCGTTGATCACACCGGTGTCGTAGCCGAAGAGGAGCCCCCCGAAGGTGGCGATGAGCGTGATGAGCCGCAGCCGCCGGGACACGGCCGGGGACGCGTCGTCCGCGACCGTGGCGGGGCCCGTCCCGCCGTCCTGGGCCGTACCGTCCTTGACAACCATGGGCGCTCCTACCGTTCCGGGGTCGGACGCCGGGTACCCGTGAGGCCGCAGCCCGCGAGGTGCTCACGGGTGCGTACGGCGATGGGCAGCGGTACCTCGGGGGCGCACGGGTAGAGGTCCTGTTCGACGATCACGAACAACTCGGCGTCCAGCGAGGCGAGTTCGGCCACCACGTCAGCCGGGTCCGGCACCCCGGCGGGCGGTGAGACGCACACCCCGCGCCTGACGGCCTCACCGAACGACAGGTCCTCGGCGGCGACCTGCGCCAGGACCACCGGATCCATCTGCTTGATGTGCACATAGCCGACGCGCTCGCCGAACCGGCGGATCAGATCGAGATTGTCGCCGCCGCCGTACGCCACGTGCCCCGTGTCGAGGCAGAGGTTGGTGTACCGGGAGTCGGACTCGTTCAGGAGCCGCTCGATCTCCGGCTGGGTCTGGAGGTGGCTGTCGGCGTGCGGATGGACGACGAGACGTACGTCGTACTCGTCGAGGAGCAGGGCACCCAGCCGGTCGGCGGCGCGGCCGAAACCGGCCCACTGCCCGGCGGTCAGCTCCGGCGACTCGGTGAACGCGCCGGTCCGCTCGTCCCGGTACATCGGCGGGATGAGGACCAGATGGCGGGCGCCCGCGGCGGCCGTCAGGGCGGCGACCTGGCGGACATGGGCGAGCGTCTCGTCCCACGCCTCCGGCCGGTGCAGCGCGCCGAAGGCGGTGCCGCCGGAGACCTGGAGCCCACGGGCGTCGAGCTCCTCCCTGAGCCGCAGCGGGTCGGTGGGGAGGTAGCCGTAGGGCCCGAGCTCCAGCCATGCGTACCCGGCCTCGGCCAGTTCGTCGAGGAAGCGGGTGTACGGCACCTGGTGCTCGTCCTCGGGGAACCAGACGCCCCAGGAGTCGGGGGCGGAGCCCAGGCAGAGGTTGCCCGCGGTGGTGCGCAGGGGGGTTGGCGCCGTTGCCATGACGTGTGTCCTTCGGGGAGAGGGGCAGGGACGACGGGGGAGTTGTCGCGCTCTACTAGCGCGCTCTAGTTCGAGTACGATGACCCCTGTCCAGATGTCATGTCAATAGCCTGTCGCCGGAGGATTGCGGAACCGGGATCGAGACCCGGACCGGAATGGAACCGGAAACGGGACCGGGGCCCGCCCCAGGTGGCCCTCCCGGGCAGGCCCTAAGGTGGGCGGCGGACGGAGGGTGGGTTCACAGGTGGATGCATCGGGGAAGCAGCGGCCCACGATGGCGGACGTCGCCGCGAAGGCGGGCGTCTCCCGGGCGCTCGTCTCGATCGTGTTCCGCAACCAGCCGGGAGCGAGCGAGGAGACCCGGGAGCGGGTGCTGCGGGTCGCCGACGAGATCGGCTACCGGCCCGACAGCGCGGCCCGGCTGCTGGCACGCGGACGCAGCCGCACGCTCGGCGTGATGTTCACGGTCCATCAGACCTTCCACACCAACCTCATCGAGGGCATCTACCCCGAGGCCGAACGCCTCGGCTACGAGGTCCTGCTCTCCGGCGCCACCCGGGGGCGCAGCGAGGAGAAGGCCGTCGAGGCGCTGCTCAGCCACCGCTGCGAGGCCCTGATCCTGCTCGGCTCCTTCGCCGAGCCCGCCTTCCTGGAAGAGCTGGGCCGCCGTACGGTCGCCGTCTCCGTCAGCCGCCGGGTCCCCGGGGCCCACGTCGACTTCGTGCACTCCGCCGAGGGCAAGGGCGTACGGCAGGCGATGGACCACCTCGTCGAGCTGGGGCACCGGCGGATCGCGCACCTCGACGGCGGCCGGGGACCGGGTTCGGCCGAGCGGCGGCGCGCGTACCGGGCCGCGATGCGCCGGCACGGTCTGGAGGCCGAGGCCCGGGTGGTGCCCGGCGACCACACGGAGGAGTCGGGTATCGAGACCGGCCGGCTGCTGCTGGCCGAACGCGACCGGGGGCAGGACCTGCCGACGGCGGTCCTCGCCGGCAACGACCGCAGCGCGATGGGGCTGTTGATGTCCCTGACCCGGTCCGGGGTCGAGGTGCCGCGCGATCTGTCGGTCGTCGGCTACGACGACAGCCACCTCTCCCACCTCATGCCCATCGGGCTGACCACCGTCCGGCAGGACGCGGTGCTGATGGCCGAGCACGCCGTGCGGTTCGCGGTGGAACGGCTGGAGAGTCCGGAACTGGAGCCGCGCGAGGCGGTGTTGGAGCCGAAGCTCGTCGTCCGGGGGACCAGTGGGCGGGTGCCGACGCGGAACGGGTGATCCGCGCGGGTGAGGCACGCCGGTGATCCGGGACGGGGGGCCGGCCCCCGGGGGTGCGCCGCCGACCGCTTCCGCCGTCGTACCGCCGCGGTGCGCGGCGGTCAGCGGGTGCCCTTCGCCGCGAACTCGGCGACGGCGTCCACGTTCTCCGGGGTGATGAACGCGGGCCCGGTGAGGACGGGCGCGGAGCCGCCGCCGCTGAAGTTGCCGTTCGTCCGGTACAGCCACAGTCCGTCGACGGCGAGGTAGCCCTGGAGGTACGGCTGCTGGTCGACGGCGAACTCGACGTCGCCGTCCTTGACGGCCCGCACCAGGTCCTTGTTGAGGTCGAAGGTCGCCACCTTCGCCTTGCTCGCCGCGTCGGAGAGCGACTGCACGGCGGTCAGGGCGATCGGGGCGCCCAGGGTGACCACCCGGTCGATGGAGGAGTCCTGCTTGAGTTTGGCGGTGATCGTCGACTTCACGGAGGGCATGTCGGTGCCGTTGACGTAGAGGATGTCGGTGGTGCCCCCGAAACCCTTCTTGAGGCCGGCGCAGCGCGCCTCCAGGGCGACCTGGCCCTGCTCCTGGATGACGCACAGGGCGTGCTTGGCGCCCGCCTCGTCCAGGCGCGCGCCGAAGGCCTGGCCGGCGATGTTCTCGTCCTGGCCGAAGTACTCCAGCATCCCGAGCTCCTTCCAGTCGTCGAGGCCGGAGTTGAAACCGACGACCGGGATGCCCGCGGCGGTGGCCTTGGCGACGACGTCCTTCATGGCGTCGGGCTTGGCGGCGGTGAGCGCGATGCCGTCGACCTTCTGGTCGATGGCGTTCTGCACCAGGTTCGCCTGGTTGCCGGCGTTGGGGTCGGCGGAGTAGACGAGCTCGATGTTGTCCTTGGCGGCCGCGGCCTGGGCGCCCTTGCGGATGAGGTCCCAGAAGGTGTCGCCGGGGGCGGCGTGGGTGACCATGGCCACGGTCATGCGGGGGGTGTCGGCCTTGCCCGCGGCCGCGGAGTCCCCGCCCTCCGTGGACTTCTTGCCGCCGGAGCCGCTGGAGCAGCCGGCGGCGAGCAGAGCGCCGGCCAGGACGGTGGCGGTCAGAGCGGCGACTCGATGGTGTCTGTGCATGTCCCTCGCACCTCGCTGTGCTGGTCAGGGTGGGTGTGCGGACCTGGGGTCCGATCACTAGCGCGCTCGACTAGTGCGCTCTAGTGGCATGACTATGGAGCCGCCACCCAGGGATGTCAACGGGTATGTCAGGACGTCTCAACAAATGAGGAGCGGTGGTACGTGGTCACCCGACCGGAGCGGGCACAGGATGTCGGGTGGGGCGGGGTGGCCGCTTCCTAGCGTGGTGGTCGAAAGGAAGGAGGCCGGGGTGCTGGAGCGGCTCAACCAGACCATGGAGCACATCGAGCGCCATCTCGATCAGACGATCGAGGTGGCGGACCTGGCACGGATCGCGGTGACGTCGGAGTACCACCTGCGGCGGCTCTTCTCCGCGCTCGCGGGCATGCCGCTGTCGGAGTACATCCGACGGCGGCGACTGACCGTGGCCGGTGCCGAGGTGCTGGCCGACGAGCGGACGCTGCTGGAGATCGCGGTGCGCTACGGCTACGGCTCCGGAGAGGCGTTCGCACGGGCGTTCCGCGCCCTGCACGGCGTCGGCCCCGGGGAGGCCCGGCGGACCGGCGCGAGTCTGCGCTCGCAGCCCCGGATGTCCTTCCGCCTCGTCGTCGAAGGGAGCAGCAGCATGCGCTATCGGGTCATGGAGAAGGAGGAGTTCAGGGTGGTCGGGAGGAAGGCCCGGGTCCCCCTCGTGCACGAGGGGATGAACCCGGCGATCGCCGACTTCATCCGGGGCCTCGGAAAGGAGACGCTCGACCGGATCGAGAGCCTGTCCGACCAGGAACCGAGGGGGATCGTCTCGATCAGTGACAATCTCGACGACAGTCGGGCCGAGGGCACCGAACTCGACTACTTCCACGGGGCGGTGACGCGAGCCGCCGCCCCCGAGGACATGGACGAGCTGATCGTCCCGGCCGGGACCTGGGCCGTGTTCGAGAACTCCGGGCCCTTTCCGCAGGCGCTGCAGCATCTGTGGCGGGACGTGTTCACGCAGTGGTTCCCGTCCAACCCGTACCGGAGCCGTCCGGGTCCCGAGATCCTGCGGACCAGGCTCTCGCCCGACGCGGCGCAGGCCGACGCGGAGCTGTGGATTCCCGTGGAGCGGGCCTCGCTCTGAGCGCCGGCGCGCGGCCACTTCACGTCGTCGCGCGCCTGCCCCCGCCCCTCGTCCGCCGGTAGCGTGGAACGACGTCGACCTGAGGTGGGGGCATGAGGGCGATCGTCGTGGGGGCGGGTATCGGCGGACTCGCGGCCACCCTGGGCCTGGGGCGCGCCGGATGCGAGGTGACCCTCGTCGAACAGGCGCCCCGGTTCACCGAGATCGGCGCGGGCATCCAGCTCGCGCCCAACGCCACCCGTGTCCTGCGCCGGCTCGGCCTGCTCGACGCGGTCGACGCACGGTCGACCCGGCCGTCCCGGCTGAGCTTTCGCACCTGGTCCGACGGCGCCGAGATCTGCCACTACGCGCTGGGGCGCGAGGCCGAGGAGGCGTTCGGGGCGCCGTACCTCCAGGTCCACCGGGCCGATCTGCACCGGGCGCTGGCCGCCGCGGTGCCGCCCGACTCGGTGCGGCTCGGCACCACGGTGGTGGGCGTCGGACAGGACGCCGGATCGGCCTGGGCGACGACGGCCGGCGGGGAACGGCTGGCGGCGGACCTCGTCGTCGCCGCCGACGGTATACGGTCCTCGGTCCGCCGATGGCTCTTCGGCGCCGACGAGGCCCTGTTCTCGGGGACCGCCGCCTACCGGGCCCTGTTGCCCGCCGAGAGGGTGGCGGACCTGGACCTGCCGGAGTACGCGCTCTGGCTCGGGCCGGGGCGGCACTTCGTGCACTACTGGGTGCGCCGTGGGGAACTGCTCAACGTCGTGGGCGTCGTCGGCACCGACGCCGCGCGCGAGTCCTGGACCGCCCACGCCGAGCCCGGGGAACAGCTCCGCGCCTTCGACGGGTGGGACCCCCGGGTGCGCGACCTCCTCGGCCGGACCGGGACGGTGCTCCGCTACGGCATCCACACCCGCGCCCCGCTCGCCCGCTGGAACACCGGCCGCATCACCCTGCTCGGCGACAGCGCCCACGCGATGGTGCCCTTCCAGGCCCAGGGCGCGGCCCAGGCACTGGTCGACGCGGCCGTGCTCGGCGACTGTCTCGCGCACGCGACACCCGCCGGCGTACCCGACGCGCTCGACCGGTACGTACGCCGTCGGCTGGCCGCCGCCACGCGGGTGCAGGCCGCTTCGGCGCGGGCGGGCGAGGACTACCACCTGCCGGACGGACCGGAGGCCGACGCCCGCAACGCGCGGCTGGCCGCGCGGACGGCGGAGAACCGGTTCGGCCCCCACGCGGGCGCGTGGGGAGCCGACGCCCTGTGACGTGCGGGCGTCGTGGTCCGGCACGGAGTGTCTCTTTCGGACGAACATCCAATCTTTGAGCGAGGGGACTTCACGGGGTTCTGTGGAGTCTCCCCTTGATCCATAGTTACGGGCGTGTTTCGGAAGTCTCCTTCCGAATAGCGGAAGAAGCTCGGAGGATGCCCGTGTCGCTGTCCGTCCCGTCACCGTCGCTGCCCCGGCGCGCAGCCCGCCTGCTGCGCACCTCGCTGTTCCTCCAGGTCGGCCTCGCCCTCGTCCTCGGGCTTCTCGTGGGACGGCTCTGGCCCGATGTGGGCACGGCCGTCCAGCCGCTGGGCGACGGCTTCGTGCGGCTCATCAAGGCGGTGATCGCGCCGCTGGTGTTCTGCGTCGTCGTCACCGGTATCGCCAAGGCGGGGAACCTGCGGGCCTTCGGCCGGATCGGCCTCAAGGCCCTGATCTGGTTCGAGGTGGCGACCACGTTCGCCCTGCTCATCGGCCTGTTCGCGGGCAACCTCTTCGCACCGGGCGCCGGGATGAACGTCGACCCGGCCACGCTCGACGCCGCCGCGGTCGACTCGAAGACGGGCGGTGGCTCCCTGCCCTCGACCAGCGAGTTCCTGCTGCACGCGCTGCCCGAGAGCGCGGTGGGCGCCTTCGCCGAGAACTCGCTGCTCCAGGTCCTGGTCCTGGCCTGCCTGGTGGGCGCCGCCCTGCTCCACCTCGGCCACACCAAGGTGCCCAAGATCCTCCCCGCCGTCGAGCAGGCGCAGGAGGTCGTCTTCGCGATCGTCGGCTTCATCATGAAGCTCGCCCCGCTCGCCGTCTTCGGCGCCACCGCCCACCTCGTCGGCCAGTACGGGCTGGGCGTGATGTCGACGTACGGCAAGCTGATCGCCGTCTGCTACACGGTCGCCGCCCTGTTCCTGGTGCTGCTCGCGATCGTCCTCAAGGCGGTCACCGGACTGAGCCTGTGGCAGTTCGTCCGCTACACCCGCGAGGAGATGCTGCTCGCGCTCGGCACCGCCTCCAGCGAGACCGTCATGCCCCGGATGATGCAGAAGCTGCGCCACGCCGGCTGCCGCGACGACGCCGTGGGACTCGTGGTGCCCACCGGGTACTCCTTCAACCTCGACGGCGCGTCCATCTACCTCTCCATCGCCACGCTCTTCATCGCCCAGGCCGTCGGCGTCGACCTCACCCTCGGCCAGCAGGTCACCGTCGTCCTGATGCTCATGCTCACCAGCAAGGGCATGGCGGGCGTACCCGGTTCGGCCTTCCTCGCCCTCTCGGCGACCGCCTCCGCGCTCGGGGTCATCCCGGCCGGCGCCGTCGCCCTCCTCCTCGGCGTCGACCGCATCATGGACTCCATGCGCGTCGCCACCAACCTGCTCGGCAACTGTGTCGCGGCCTTCGGAGTCTCCCGCTGGGAGGGCGCGCTGGACACGGCCCGGGCGAAGAAGGTGCTGGGGGGAGAGGTGCCCTTCGTAGAGGAGGCGGACGAGGCGGAGAGCGGAGCAACGCGTCTCACGCAGGCCGGAGTTGGCGCCGGTGTCGTGGCCGAGGCCGGGGACAGGGCTGGCGCCGAAGGCGGGACCGACGCTGTGGGTGAGTCCGGGGCGGGGGCAGGGGCTGTGGCCGCCACTCCGCGCGAGGCTGTCGTCGGTCCCCGTGAACCCGTCGAGGCGCAGGACGGGCCGGGCCAGGACAAGGACCGCCCGGTGCGGACGACTTGAGCCGCGAGCCGGGCCCACCCCTGCTGCCGGCATGAGGCAGGCCCTCGTCCGTCCACCGATGCAGTAGGGGTCAGCGAGCGGGTCGCGCGACAGGGACCGAATCACCGCGCCGCACACGGCCGCCCCGGCCCCGCACACGGCGGTCAGCAGGGTGTGCTGCGGCCGAAAATTCCACACGATGCCGTCCCGGCCGGGCTTCAACTCCGTGTGCCCCACCCAAGATGAGCGAGGGCTCCTGCGTGAAGCTCGGTCGTTCGGTCTTCCCCGGCACCCCTCGGTGCCGGGGAACGCCAGCAGGTCTTCGGACTCGGGGTCGTCGGTAAGCGGATCGCAGGCCGCCGGACCGCCGAGGCCCCGACGGCTCGTCAGGTCGCGGGCTTCCAGCCCGGGAGGGTCGGCAGGACCTTCTCGGCGATACGGAACAGGGCCTCGTCGTCCGGTACCTGGGAGTCCTGGCGGTAGATGACGAGTTCGAAGGTGCTGCCGCTGTCCTTCGGGTCGGTCGCGACCAGCAGTTGCCGGGCGACGCCGCCGGGGCCGGACTGCGGGTCGCTGCCGTCGAGGCGGAACGAGATGGCGATGGTCCGGCCCGAGTACAGGGCCGCCGAGTGCCCGAGGACCTTCCTGGTCTCGACGCCGGATCCCAGGTAGCCGACCGCGTCGGCGACCGGGAGGTCCTCGTACGACGCCGAGAGTTCCACGGTGTACGTGTCGAGTTCGACGGTCGCCTCGGGAGTGACGGTCTTGGTGCCGTCGAACCAGGTCGACTCGCTCTCGCTGCCCGACGCGGTGACCGCCTGCTCGGTGGGAGTCCCGAGGAGTTCCGGTAGGTCGGAGCGGTTCAGGGCGGTGCACAGCTGTGCTCCGGAGACCTTGCCCCGTGCCGCCGGAGAGGGGTCGTCCGACGACGACGAGCACACGGCCGGCCCCACGGTCTCGGGGGTCGTGTCGAGGAGGTCGCCGAGCAACCACAACCCGCCCAGCAGCACACCGACGGTCGCCACCGCCGAGACCACCTGGGCGCCCGTACTCATCTCCTTCGTCGAGCCGCCTCGCGGTCCGGCTCCATGACCCGATTCCGGATCGGCCGGCGAGTCTCCCGTCGCGTCCGTTGTCGAACCCACTGTCGAACTCGTTTCCGAACCCGTTGTCGAACCCGCTCTGGAATCGGCGAAATCGTCGATCATGTCCCCCGTGCCCCCACCTTGATGTGCACACGCCTGACGCGCGCCGGGGGAGCCTAACCGGTGATCGTCACGAGGGGAAACGGAATTGCGCGCAGGCGTGAAGCAGTGCTTCGCCGGGGAGACCGAGACCCGGTGCGCCCGCCGCCCCGGGCGCCGCCGCGGCCCCACGAAGGGAAGGAACCCCATGACCGAGCAGGACTCCCTCGGCGTCGCCGTCGTCGGCACCGGCCGGATGGGCGCCGATCACGTGCGCCGGATCTCCGAGGTGATCAGCGGCGCCCACGTGACCGCCGTCGTCGACCTCGACTCCGACCGGGCCCGGGCGATCGCCGCCGGCATCGAGGGGTGCGCGGCGTACGGCGACCCCGCCGAGGCGCTGGCCGCACCGGGCGTCGACGCCGTCCTCGTGGCCTCACCGGGCCCCGCGCACGAGGCGGCCCTGCTCGCCGCGTTCGCCCACGACCTGCCCGTCCTGTGCGAGAAGCCCCTCACCCCGGACACCGCGTCCGCGCTCCGGCTGCTGGAGGCGGAGCAGCGGCTGGGCCGCCGCCGGGTCCAGGTGGGCTTCATGCGCCGCTACGACCGTGAGTACGTCAAACTCAAGGCCCTGCTGGACAGCGGCGACCTGGGCCGGCCCCTGCTGCTGCACCACCGGCACCGCAACGCGGAGGCCCCGCCCGGTTTCACCGACGCCATGGCCGTCAACGACTCGGTGGCCCACGAGATGGACGTCACCCGCTGGCTGCTCGGACAGGAGATCACCGCCGTCACCGTGCTGCGGCCCCGGCCGTCCGCGCACGCCCCCGAGGGCCTGAGCGACCCGCAGTTCGTCGTCTTCGAGACCGACGGCGGCGCGGTGGTCGACGTCGAGATCTTCCTCAGCGCCCGCTACGGCTACCAGGTGCAGGCCGAGGCCGTCTGCGAGGACGGCACGGCCCGCATCGGCGACGGACACGACATGCTCGTCAACGCGGCGGGCCGCTGGGGCGGCACGGTCACGCCGAGCTACCTCGAGCGGTTCGAGGACGCCTACGACCGGCAGGTCCAGGCCTGGGTGGACGCCACCCGGCGCGGCGAGGTCACCGGGCCCAGCACCTGGGACGGGTACGCCGTCGCCGCGATCTCCGAGGCGGGCGTCCGCGCCCAGACCGGCGGCGTCCGCACGGAGGTGGAACTCGTCGAACGCCCCGCCCTCTACCGCTGACCTTCGGCACCCACCGGGGGCATCGTCGACACCCACCTTCACCGCCGGAGGTGATGCTCGCCCCGCCGGCCTGGTTCCGGATCACCAACGTCACCAACGGCCTCGCCCTGGACAGCGGGGGAGACGTGCCCGCCGGCGCCGACCTGAAGCAGGGGACCTGGGACGGCTCCACCGGCCTGCAGTGGCACGCCGTGTCCGTCGGCGACGGCCACTACAGGCTGGAGAACCGGGCCAACGGCATGGTCGCCGACGACCGTGGCATCACCGGCGACGGCGCTCCCGTGCAGCAGGCGGCCTGGCACGGCGGCACCGACCAGCAGTGGCTGATCATCCACCGGGGCGTCCGCCGCCACTGCCTCGCCAACCGCACCACGGCACTCGTCCTCGACGGCGGCGGGAACGTCCCCTCCGGCTCGGTCGCCGAACAGTGGGCCTGGGGCACCAGCACCAACCTGCTGTGGACCTTCACCGAGGTCCGACGCCGGCTCTCACGCCCGGCCGGTCAGATCCAGCAGCACCTTGGAGGCGACCGTGCGGTCCCGCGCGGTCTCGAAGGCGACGACGGACCGCTCCAACGGGAAGGTGTGCGTGACGACCGGATCGACGGGGAGGCCCTGGGCCAGCAGGGACAGGGCCTCGTCGAACTCGGTGTCGAAGCGGAAGGAACCCCGCAGCTCCAGCTCACGGGTGACCGCCACATTGCCGAGCAGCCCGATCTCCCCGGGCGGCAGCAGCCCGAGCATGACCACGGTGCCGCCCCGCCGCACCCGTTCCACGCAGCCGCGCAGCCCGGCGGGCGCCCCCGACGCCTCCACGGCGACGTCGAAGACGCCGGCCCAGTTCGGGTCGCCGGACCGGTCCGCCCGCGCGGTGGCGGTCGCGCCCACCTCGGTCGCGATCCGCAGTGGCTCCTCGTGCAGATCGCTGACGACGACCTCGGCGGCGCCCGCGTGCCGCAGCGCCGCCACGACCAGACAGCCGATCGGACCGGCCCCCGTCACCAGGACCCGCCTGCCCCGCACCTCGCCCGCCCGGCGCACGGCGTGCAGCGCAACCGCCAGCGGCTCGGCGAGCACGGCACGGCGCAGGTCGAGCCCGGGCGGCAGCTCCCGGACCTGGCCGGCCGGCACGGCGAGACGCTGCGCGAAACCGCCCTGCACATGCGGGGTGTGGGCCGCGCTGCCCAGATAGCGGGTGTGGGCGCAGACATTACGGGCGCCCCGCGCGCACTCGGGGCAGACCCCGCAGGGCGTGGCCGGATGGATCGCGACCGGCGCGCCGACCGCCGGGGTGTCCGGCCCCCCGACCCCGGGACCGAGCGCGGCGACATGGCCGACCACCTCGTGCCCGAGCACCATCGGCTCGCTCACCGCGAAGTCGCCCACCCGGCCCCGGTGGTAGTAGTGCAGATCGGATCCGCAGATCCCGCCCAGCGCGACGGCGACCGCGATCTCGCCCGGCGCCGGACCGTCGTAGGGACGCTCCTCGACCCGGAGGTCACCGGCTCCGTGGACAACACACGCGTGCATGGGGGCTCCTTGGGGGATCGGCCGGGTCACAGCACGGACAGCATGCCGCCGTCGACGTACAGCAGTTGGCCGTTGACGAAGTCGGAGGCGGGGGAGGAGAGGAACAGCAGGGCACCGACCAGGTCCTCGACCTTGCCCCAGCGGCCGGCGGGCGTCCGCCCGCGCACCCAGGAGCTGAACTCCTCGTCGGCGACCAGCGCGGAGGTCAGCTCGGTGTCGAAGTAGCCGGGGCCGATGCCGTTGACCTGGATGCCGTGCGGCCCGAGGTCGGCGCACATGCCCTTGGTCAGCATCTTCAGGCCGCCCTTGGTCGCCGCGTAGGGCGCGATGCCGGGGCGTACCGCCTCGCTCTGCAGCGAGCAGATGTTGACGATCTTGCCGTGGCCCCGCGGGACCATCCGGCGGGCCACCTCGCGGCCCACGAGAAAGGCGCTGGTGAGGTTGGTGTCGAGCAGGGCGTGCCAGTCCTCGTCGGTGAAGTCCAGGAAGGGGGCGCGGCGTTGGGCGCCGGTGTTGTTGACCAGGATGTCGAGGGGGCCGGCCAGGTCCTCGATCCGGGCGACGGCGGCGGCGACCGAGGCGGGGTCGGTGACGTCGAAGGCCTCCGCGCGGACCGCGTCGCCGAACCTGCCGGCCAGCTCCTCGCGGGTGGTCTCCAGGGCGGCGGCGTCCCGGCCGTTGAGGACGACCGTGCACCCGGCCTCCAGGAGGCCCACGGCCAGCGCGCGGCCGATGCCGCGGCTCGACCCGGTGACCAGGGCGACCTTTCCGGTGACGTCGAAGAGGGGGTGGCTCGTCATGCGGGTGGTCTCCCTGTTTTCCCACTGAATGGAAAAGTTATCTGCTCAACGGAAAAACATCGTGGTCCTGGGGGACGGCCGCTGTCAACCATGGAAACCATGGAAGGCTTTTCCACTCAGTGGTAATTTGCCGCTGTGAGCGGCAGCGAGGTACCGGCGGACGTGGTCGGACGAGCGATCCGGTTGCTCGTCCTGGTGGGCGAGCACCCGCACGGCATCACCCTGTCCGGACTGGCCCGCGCCAGCGGCGTCCCCGTCAGCACGGCCCACCGGCTGGTCAACTCCCTCTGCCGCGAGGGCCTGGTGGAGTTCGAGGCCGACGGCAAGCGCTACAAACCGGGTCTGCGGCTCTTCCAGCTCGGTCAGCAGGCCGGTCAGGTGTACGGCTTCGCCGGCACCGCCCTGCCCGTGATGCAGCGCGTGACACGGCAGACCGAGGAAGCCACCCTGATGTCCGTCCTCGACGGCACCCGGCACCTGTACGTGCACTACGTGGACGGCCCCCTCCCGGTCGGCGTCCGCAGCGACCCCGGCCGCCACGGCCCGCTGCACTGCACCTCGATGGGCAAGGTCCTGATGGCCTTCGCCCCCGCCGACGTACGCGACGACCTCCTCGACCGCGTCGAACTCACCCCGCACGGGCCGAACAGCGTCACCGACCGCGACGTCCTGCGCGCCCACGTCGCCCGCGCCGCCGAGCTCGGCCACGCCACCGCCGACGAGGAGCACCACGCAGGTCTGCGCGCTGTGGCGGTGCCGATCCTGCGCCCCGACGGCACCGTCTTCGCCGCCCTCTCCACCGCCGCGCCCGCCTTCCGCCGCAGCATGGACGACCTGGTCGCCATGGTGCCGCTGCTGCGGTCGGCGGCGGCCGAGCTGGGCGTCCGGCTGCCGGCCCGTTGACCCGGGCCCCTGTCTGCGGTGAACTGCCCGGCGTCGGGGGCGAGTTCACGGCTGAGGGGGCTGACGGACATGGGAGACCCGGACCGGGGGCGCACCGGACCGCTCGACGGGAAGACCGCACTGGTCACCGGGGCCGGCACCGGCATCGGTCGGGCGACGGCCCTGATGCTCGCCGAGGAGGGCGCCACCGTGGTCCTCGTCGGACGACGGCCCCACGTCCTCGCCGAGGTGGCCGCCGTCGTCGCGGACGCCGGGGGCCGGGCGGTCGCCCGCCCGGCCCACGTCGAGGACGCCGACGAAGTGGGCGAGCTGATCCGCTGGACCCGGGACACGGCAGGCCCCGTCGACGTCCTCGTCAACAACGCGGGGGCGGCCGGCCGGGTCGGCGACGTCCGGCGGCTCGGCGAGGACGAGTGGCACGCCGTGGTCGACGTCAACCTCACCGCCGTCTATCTGCTCACCAGGGCCGTCCTCCCGGACATGCTGGAGCGCGGGGGAGGCTCGATCATCACGATCTCCTCGCTCGCCGCCGTACGGCCCACGCCCCTCGGCGGAGCCCCGTACGGCGCGGCGAAGGCGGGCGTGCGCAACTTCATGGCCTATCTGCGCAACACCTACCGCGACGACCTCGTCCGGGCCACCTGCGTCCTCCCGGGCGAGGTCGACACCCCGGTCCTGGACAGCCGACCGGAACCGCCGAGTGCGGAGCGACGGGCCGCCATGGTGCGACCGGAGGACGTGGCCCGCGCCGTCCTGCTGTGCGCCACGCTCCCCGCGCGCACGGTCGTCGAGGAACTCGTCATCGCCCCCACGCGGTCGGCGCGGACGGAGGTCCGACCGGGGTCAGAGCCGCCGCGGCCGTCTTGAACAGCGGCTGTTTCGAGGCGGGGTCCCAGGCGGTGAGGGTGGTCTCGTTCGCCGCCCGGGGCGGTGACTTCTCGTCCGGGCCGATCCCGGAAGGCGTGTCCCAGTAGCCGTAGTGGAACGGCACGAACAGCACCCCGGGACGCACGCCCGTCCGCCGGAGCCGCCCCCGCAAGGCACCCCGGCGCGTGCGCACCTCGACCAACTCGCCCTCGCCGAGCCCGAGTCGTTCCGCGTCGCCGGCCGAGACCTCCACCCACACCTCCGGCTCCTTCGCATTGAGCTGGGGTGTCCGGCCCGTCTTGGTCCGGGTGTGGAAGTGGTAGAGCGTCCGCCCGGTGGTGAGCTGGAACGGGTACTCCGCGTCCGGCTCCTCCTGCGGTGCGACGTACGCGGCGGCCTTGATCATGGCCTTGCCGTCGGGGTTGAGCGAGCGGTACGCGGCCGCGTCCGCGGGCTCCCCCGTCACCAGGTCCTTGCCGTAGTCCTCGCACAGGTCGGGGTGCGCCCAGTCGAAGCCGTCGGCGTAGAGCCGCCGGGTGGCGTCCGGGTCCCGGTCGTCGTAGGGCCACTGGACACCGCTGTGGCCGCGCAGCCGCTCGTACGACAGTCCGGTGTAGTCGCAGGGGCGGCCTGCGCCGCACCGCTGCCACGCCTCGAACGCCGACTCGGGGTCGTGCCAGGTGACCAGCGGTCCGCCGTCCTTGTCCCGGAAGTCCATCCGGGCCGCGTAGTCGAGGAGGATGTCCAGGTCCGACCGTGCCTTACCGGGCGGCTCCACGGCCTGCTCCGACAGGTGCACCGTACGGTCGGCGTTGGTGAACGTACCGGTCTTCTCGCCCCAGGTCGCGGCGGGCAGCACCACGTCGGCCAGCCGGGCCGTCTCGGTGAGGAACAGGTCCTGTACGACGACGAAGAGCCCTTCGCGCGACAGGATCGCGCGGATCCGGTCCAGCTCGGGCAGGGAGACGGCCGGGTTGGTGCCACTGATCCAGAGCATCCGGATGGAGCCCTCCTCGGCCAGCCGGAACATCTCCATGGCGTGGGTGGGCGGGCCGTCGTGCGGGATGGTGTCCGGCTCGACGTTCCAGACCCTGGCGAGGTCGACGACATGGGACTCGTTCTGCCAGTTGCGGAAGCCCGGCAGATCGCCGTCGGCCCCGCACTCCCGGGTGTTCTGGGCGGTGGGCTGCCCGTTCATCTGCAGCACCCCGGCACCGGGCCGGCCCAGCATCCCCCGGACCAGGTGCAGGTTGTTGATCTGCACGGCGGCGGCCGTGGCCTGGTGTGACTGGTACACGCCCTGCAGCACGGTCGACAGCAGCCGGTCCGCGGTGCCGAGCACCTCGGCGGCCTCGGTGATCCGCGCGGCCGGGACGTCGCAGACGCCGGCCGCCCACTCGGGCGTACAGGCGCCGACCTGACGGGCCAGCTCCTCGTAGCCGACCGTGCGGGCCTCGACGAAGTCGTGGTCGACGTGCCCGCGCCGGATGATCTCGTGCAGTAGGGCGTTCAGCAGCGCCACATTGGTGCCGAGGCGTGGCGCCAGATGGACGGTCGCCCGGCGGGCCGGCTCGGTGAGTCGGGGGTCGACGCACACCAGCCGGGGCGGGTCGGAGCCCGCCAGCCGGTCCAGGATCCGCATCCACTGCACGGGCTGGGTCTCGGCGATGTTGTGGCCGAACAGCGCGATCGTGTCGGCGTGGTCGATGTCGTCGTAGGTGCCCGGCTGTCCGTCGCAGCCGAAGGACTCCTTGAGCGCCTCGGCCGCCGTGGACGTGCACAGCCGGGTGTTCCCGTCGAGGTGGTTGGTGCCCACGCCGGCCCGGACGAGCACCGCCAGCGTGTAGTACTCCTCCAGGAACAGCTGGCCGCTGGTGTAGAAGCCGAGGGAGTCGGGGCCGTGCGCGTCGAGGAGTTCCCGTGAACGGCTCACCACCCGGTCCATCGCCGTCGCCCAGTCGGTCTCGACGAGTTCCCCGCCCGGGCCGCCCTGCCGGACCAGAGGCCTGGTCAGCCGGTCCGGAGAGGCGTTCGCCTGCCAGCCGAAGAGGTCCTTGGGCTCCAGACGGCCACGGTTGACCCGGTCCACGGCCCTGCCCCGCACCCCGGCGATACGGCCGTCGACGACCGCGATGTCCATGGCGTCGCCGTCGGAGTGCAGCAGCGACGCGGTCTGCACCCATCGCCGCACCGCTCGGGCCGTACGCCGTCCGCGAGGCACATGTCCACCCGCGTCGGCCAGGACTCGCCGGAGCCGTACGGTGTCCGGTCGCCCCAGGGTCGTTCGATCCGGTCGTCCGACGTCACCATGGGGCCTCCCAGCGACCGCCGTGCCGACGCGGAACCATGCGCTCCGCGGGCGGGGCGGGTACCCGGGCGCGGCGCCGGCTAACGGATGCGGCGCACGCGAAAAGCGACCGGGCCGGCCCCGTGAGGAGCCGGCCCGGCCGCGTGATCGGGTCGTCGGACCGTGTTGATCAACCAGGCCGGTCAGACCAGGCCGGTCAGACCAGGCCGGTCAGACCAGGTCGAACCGGTCCAGGTCGGAGACCTTGGCCCAGGCCGCGACGAAGTCCTTCACGAACTTCTCCTTGGCGTCGTCGCTCGCGTAGACCTCGGCGAGGGCGCGCAGCTCGGAGTTGGAGCCGAAGACGAGGTCGGCACGGGTGCCGGTCCACTTGACCTCGCCGGTGTCCGCGTCACGGCCCTCGAAGAGGGTCTGGTCGGCGGAGGTGGACTTCCACGTCGTGCCCAGGTCGAGCAGGTTGACGAAGAAGTCGTTGGTGAGGACGCCCGGGGTGTCGGTGAAGACGCCGTGCGAGGACTGGGCGTGGTTGGCGCCCAGGACGCGCAGACCACCGACGAGGGCCGTCAGCTCGGGGGCGCTCAGCGAGAGCAGGTTCGCCCGGTCGATCAGCAGGTACTCGGCGGGCAGGCGGTTGCCCTTGCCCTGGTAGTTGCGGAAGCCGTCGGCCGCCGGCTCCAGCGCGGCGAAGGACTCGGCGTCCGTGTGCTCCTCGGTCGCGTCCACGCGGCCCGGGGTGAAGGGCACCTCGACCGCGTACCCGGCGTCCTTGGCGGCCTTCTCGACCGCGGCGGCACCGCCGAGGACGATCAGGTCGGCCAGGGAGACCTTCTTGGCGCCGGAGTTGAACTCAGCCTGGACGCCCTCCAGGACGCTCAGGACGTGACGCAGGTCGTCCGGGTTGTTGACCTCCCAGCCGCGCTGGGGCTCCAGGCGGATCCGGGCTCCGTTGGCGCCGCCGCGCTTGTCGCTGGAGCGGAAGGTGGAGGCCGACGCCCACGCGGTGGACACCAGCTGCGAAACGGTGAGACCCGAGGCGAGCAGCTTGCTCTTGAGCGCCGCGATGTCGGCCGCGTCGATGACCTCGCCCTCGGCCTGCGGCAGCGGGTCCTGCCAGATCAGGGTCTCCGCCGGGACCTCCGGGCCGAGGTACAGCGACTTCGGGCCCATGTCACGGTGGGTCAGCTTGAACCAGGCGCGGGCGAAGGCGTCCGCGAACTGGTCGGGGTTCTCGTGGAAGCGCTTGGAGATCTCGCCGTAGATCGGGTCGAAGCGCAGCGAGAGGTCGGTGGTGAGCATCGTGGGCAGCTTCTTGGCGTCGCTGTGGGCGTCGGGGATGATCGCCTGCGCGTCCTTGGCCACCCACTGGTTGGCGCCGGCGGGGCTCTGGGTGAGCTCCCACTCGTAGCCGAAGAGGATGTCGAAGAAGTCGTTGCTCCACTGGGTCGGCTTGGTGGTCCAGGTGACCTCCAGGCCGGAGGTGATGGCGTCGCCACCCTTGCCGGTGCCGTAGGTGGACTTCCAGCCGAGGCCCTGCTGCTCCATGGTGGCGGCCTCGGGGTCGTCGCCCACGTTGTCCGCGGGGCCGGCGCCGTGGGTCTTGCCGAAGGTGTGGCCACCGGCGATGAGGGCGACGGTCTCCTCGTCGTTCATCGCCATGCGGCGGAAGGTCTCACGGATGTCGCGGGCCGCGGCGAGCGGGTCCGGGTTGCCGTTCGGGCCCTCCGGGTTGACGTAGATCAGGCCCATCTGGACGGCGCCGAGCGGGTTCTCCAGCTCGCGGTCGCCGGTGTAGCGCTGGTCGTCCAGCCAGGTGGTCTCGGGACCCCAGTAGACGTCCTCGTCGGCCTCCCAGACGTCGGCGCGGCCGCCGGCGAAGCCGAAGGTCTCGAAGCCCATCTGCTCCAGGGCGACGTTGCCGGTGAGGATCATGAGGTCGGCCCAGGAGATGGACTGGCCGTACTTCTTCTTCACCGGCCACAGCAGACGGCGGGCCTTGTCCAGGTTGCCGTTGTCCGGCCAGCTGTTCAGCGGCGCGAAGCGCTGCTGGCCGCGGCCGCCACCGCCGCGGCCGTCGTGGATGCGGTAGGTGCCGGCGCTGTGCCAGGCCATACGGACCATCAGCGGGCCGTAGTTGCCGAAGTCGGCGGGCCACCAGTCCTGCGAGGTGGTCAGCACCTCGGCGATGTCCTGTTTCACGGCCGCGAGGTCGAGGTTGCCGAACGCCTCGGCGTAGTCGAACGTCTCACCGAGCGGGTTGGCGACGACCGGGTCCTTGGCGAGGATCTTCAGGTTGAGCCGCTCCGGCCACCACTGACGGTTCCCGCCGCCCTGGGTCGGGTGCGCGGCGCGCCCGTGAGCGACCGGGCAGCCTCCCGTCTCCTCGGGCTTCGCGTCCGTGACGATCGCGTCGTGGTTCTCAGTCATGGGAGTCCTTCCGGAACTGGTGGATCACGGTGCTGAACTGCTGGCTTCGGAACAGGAGGGGCACAGGCCCCAGTAGATGACCTCGGCCTCGTCGATCGCGAAGCCGCGGTCGTCGGAGGCGGTCAGGCACGGGGCGTGCCCGACCGCGCAGTCGACGTCGACCACGGCACCGCACGAGCGGCACACGAGGTGGTGGTGGTTGTCCCCGACACGGCCCTCGTACAGGGCCGGGCTGCCGGGTGGTTCGAGGCGGCGTACGAGCCCCGCGCCGGCGAGCGCGTTCAGGGCCTCGTACACGGCCTGGAGCGAGATGTGGCCCACACGATCGCGCACGCCCGCGGCGATCGCTTCGACGCCGAGGTGGTCGCCGTCCCGGACGGTCTCCAGCAGCGCCACGCGCGCGGCCGTCACCCGCAGGCCGGCACCGCGCAGCTCCTCGGCGGTGTTCGGGGGCTGGGATGCGGTCATGGCGACCAACCTACTCTCATAAACACGAACAGTTCAAGAAAACGAACTGTGCAAGTTTTGTGCCGTGCGGCTGGGTGGCGCCATCGGCCCATCGGATCAGCCCAAGGTGAGCAGCAGGATCGCGATCACGGCTCCGACGAGCCCGGCCGTCTGCCGGAAGTTCACCCGTTCGTGGAGCAGCGTCAGTCCGAGGACCGTGGGGACGGCCGGATACAGGGACGCCAGGACGACCACCACGGAGACCATCTGCCGCTGGGCCGCCCAGAGGCAGAGGATCAACGCGAGCGCGGCCCCCGCCCCGATCGCGGCAGCCGATACCCACACCGCCGCCGGCTGCCGGAACCGCCCGGCCCGCCGCCACAACCCCGGTGCGAGCAGGAGC
>NZ_JARGEE010000529.1:0-5519 GCF_033794485.1 Streptomyces sp. MB09-02B | reverse complement strand
AGGTACGGCAGCGCCGCGGCCGCCGCGCCCTACGGCGCCCCCGGCGCTGCCGTACCTCCCCCGCCCATCGGTCCCGAAGGGCCGGGGCAGGTCCCGTACGGCTATCCCCAGTACCCGGGGTACCCGGGCGCCCACGCCCACCCGGGTGCCGGCTATCCCGCCCCGGGTGCGGGGTATGCCTGGCCCGTGCCCGCGCCACCGCCGAGCAACGGGATGGGGATCGCGGCGATGGTGCTCGGCATCTGCGCGGCCGTGCTTTTTTGCCTGTGGCCGCTCGCGATCCTGCTGGGGGTCATGGCCATGATCTTCGGCTTCATCGGGCGGGCCAAGGCGCGCCGGGGTGAGGCGACGAACCCGGGGCACGCGCTGGCCGGGATCATCTGCGGAGTCGTCGGCATCCTGCTCGGCATCGGCTTCATCGTCCTCCTCGTCCTGGCGGCCGAGAGCGACGGCTACGACTCGGACACCGACCCCTTCGACGACGGCTACTCCACGTCCCTGTCCCTGGTGCTGCCGCAGGCGGAAGCCGGCGTGTAGCGCCCCGAGGGAGGCGGTGAGCCGGCGCGGCCGGCCACCACGCACCCGCGGCCGCCCGCCCCCGTCGCCTCATCCACGGACCGCGCTCACACCTCGACCCCGCTCGACAGGCGCTCCCGGGCCGCCATCAGCGCGAAGCCCAGCAGATTGGGGCCCCGCCACCGGGCGGGGTCCATCGCGCGCTCGTCGTCCGCCGCGAGGCCGATGCCCCAGACCCGGTCGACGGGGCTGGCCTCGACGAGCACCCGGCCCGCTGTGCCCAGGAGGAACGCCCGCAGGTCGGCGTGGGCGGCGAACTTGTGGACGCTGCCCTCGACGACGATGCCGAAGCGCTCCCGCTCCCACACGGCGTCGTCGAAGCCGCGTACCAGCCGCCCGACCTTCTTGGCCTGGGCGGGGCCCGACGCGGCCACGGCCTTGCGCTCCGCCTCCGGATCCCCGAAAAGCCGGGCCTTCGAGGCCATCATCCAGTGCTCGGCCGTCGCGTACTCCACGCCGTCCACCGTGAACGGCGACGGCCACCACTGGCTCAGACAGCTCGCGCCGATCCGGCCGTCCGGCAGCGGCCGGTGCCCCCAGAAGTGCAGGTACTTGACCCTCGCCCCCGCGCGGACCGCCTCCGTCAGCGTGTCCCAAGAATCGATCTTCTCCATGCCGACGAGTCTGGCAGGAACCACTGACAGACCGTCCTTGATTTCCTGTGCCGACTGGACACCTGGTCGACAGATTCCGTCGCGTAACCAAAAGGCAACAACGGAATCACTTGTTGGTGCCGCCCGGCTCTGTCAGGATCGGCACTCAAATCGAGCTGGAGCTACGCCACCCGCCCTCGAGGACAGAGGGGGCACCGGCGGAGGAGAGCGACATGCAGAACCCGGGCACCGCCATCCCGGAACGATTCCCCGCACAGGACCGGTTCGCGGTCGGCGCGCAGTTCGTCGCCGGCCGCCCGACCAAGGGCACGTCGGGCCGTACCCACGCGGTCGTCGACCCCGCGACCGGGGACGAGGTCCTCACCTACGAGCTGGCCGGCCCCGACGACGTGGACGCGGCCGTCGCCGCCGCCCGCGCGGCGTTCCCCGGCTGGGCGGCCACCACGCCCGGCGAGCGGTCGGACGCGCTGCACCGCCTCGCCGCGGTCCTGGCCGACCGGGCGGAGGAGTTCGCGCGGGCCGAGTCCCTGCAGTGCGGCAAGCCGCTCAAGCTGACGCGCGAGTTCGACGTGCCCGGCACCATCGACAACACCGCCTTCTTCGCGGGTGCCGCCCGCCACCTCCAGGGTCAGTCGGCGGGCGAGTACTCGGGGGACCACACCTCGTACGTACGCCGGGAGCCCATCGGGGTCGTCGGTTCCGTCGCACCCTGGAACTACCCGCTGCAGATGGCCGCCTGGAAGATCCTCCCGGCGATCGCCGCCGGCAACACGATCGTCCTGAAGCCCGCCGAGCTGACCCCGCTCACCTCGTTGCTCTTCGCGCAGGCCGCCACGGACGCCGGCCTCCCGGACGGTGTGATCAACATCGTCACCGGCACCGGCAGGGAGGCCGGGGAGCACCTCGTCGGCCATCCCGACGTGGTCATGACCTCCTTCACCGGTTCCACGGCCGTCGGCAAGCGCGTCGCCGAGGTCGCCACCCGCACCGTGAAGCGCATCCATCTGGAACTCGGCGGCAAGGCCCCGTTCGTGGTCTTCGACGACGCCGACCTGGAGGCCGCCGTCCACGGCGCGGTCGCGGGCTCCCTCATCAACACCGGCCAGGACTGCACGGCCGCCACGCGCGCGTACGTGCAACGGCCCCTGTACGAGGAGTTCGTCGCGCGGACGGCCGCCCTGATGGAGACCGTCCGGCTCGGCGACCCCTTCGCCCCGGGCACCGACCTCGGTCCGCTGATCTCGCACGTCCAGCGCGACCGGGTCGCCGCCTTCGTCGAGCGGGCACGCGCGTACGCGCGCGTGGTCACCGGCGGTGAAGCGCCCGGGGGCGAGCTGGGGAAGGGCGCGTACTACCGGCCCACCCTGATCGCGGACGCCGCCCAGGACAGCGAGATCGTCCAGGCGGAGATCTTCGGCCCGGTGCTCGTGGTCCTGCCCTTCGACAGCGACGACGAGGGCATCCGCCTCGCCAACGACACCCCGTACGGCCTCGCAGCCTCCGCCTGGAGCCGGGACGTGTACCGGACGGGCCGTGCCACCCGCGAGATCAAGGCCGGGTGCGTGTGGGTCAACGACCACATCCCGATCATCAGCGAGATGCCGCACGGCGGCTACAAGGCATCCGGCTTCGGCAAGGACATGTCCACGTACTCGTTCGAGGAGTACACCCAGATCAAGCACGTCATGTTCGACAATACGGCGATCGTCAGGAAGGACTGGCACCGCACGATCTTCGGGGACCGCTAGTCAGCCCGGGGACCGGCCGCCCGACCCCCGGCCGGTCTCCGCCCACCCTCCCGAAAGGGCACGTCCGAAAGGGCACCACGCGCATGGAGCAGTACGAGCCCGACCGCCTCTCACCGGCCCAGGTGGCCGCCGTGCGGCGCAGCCTCACCGACGGCCGCGCCGCGCTCAGCCGCCGTTCACTGCTGCGCGCCGGAACGGGCGGCGCACTCGCGGTCGGCGGGCTCGGGGCGCTCAGCGCCTGCGGCATCCCCGCGGCGAGGAGCACCTCGGGCGGCTCGTCCGAGGACCACTCGGCCAAGGAGAAGGAGGTCTACTTCTCCAACTGGACCGAGTACATGGACGTCGACGACAGCGGCAAGCGCCATCCCAGCCTGGACCAGTTCACCCGGCGCACCGGCATCAAGGTCAAGTACACCGAGGACATCAACGACAACGTCGACTTCTTCGGCAAGATCAAGCCGCAGCTCGCCGCGGGCCAGGACACCGGACGCGACCTCATCTGTGTCACCGACTGGCTCGCCGCCCGGCTGATCCGCTTCGGATGGGTCCAGAAACTGGACGCGTCCAACCTGCCGCACGCCTTCATGAACCTCTCCCAGCAGTTCCGCAGCCCGGACTGGGACCCGGGGCGGGCCTACTCGTATCCCTGGCAGGGCATCTCGACCGTCATCGCCTTCAACCGCAAGGCCCTGGACGGCGAGGAGGTGAGGTCCGTCTCCGACATGCTCGACAACCCCAAACTCAAGGGGCGCGTCGGCTTCCTCTCCGAGATGCGCGACAGCATCGGGATGACCCTGCTCGACATGGGCAAGGACCCGGCGAGATTCGGCGACGACGACTACGACGCGGCGATCGCCCGCCTCCAGAAGGCCGTGGACAAGGGGCAGATACGCCGCTTCACCGGCAACGACTACACCTCGGACCTCACCAAGGGCGACTTCGCGGCGTGTATCGCCTGGGCCGGTGACGTCGTCCAGCTCAAGGCCGACAGCCCCGACGTCGACTTCGTCATCCCCGACAGCGGCTACATGACCTCGACCGACAACCTGCTGGTCCCGAACAAGGCCCGGCACAAGACCAACGCCGAACGGCTCATCGACTACTACTACGAGCCGAAGCCGGCCGCCGAACTCGCCGCGTACATCAACTACGTGTGCCCGGTCGACGGTGTGCGGGCGGAGCTGGCCAAGATCGACCCGGACGCGGCGAACAACCCGCTGATCATTCCCGACGCGGCCATGGCGGCCAAGTCCCAGGCCTTCCGCTCCCTGAGCCAGAAGGAAGAGACGGCGTACGAAGAGAAGTTCGCGAAGCTGACAGGGGCGTGACGAGGACGATGACCAGCAAGAAGAGCAGCACGAAGAGCAGCAAGAACGCCGCGGACGACGGCAGCGGTGACGTCCGCCTCTCCGGCATCGGCAAGACCTACGGCTCCTTCACCGCCGTGCACCCGCTCGACCTGACCGTGCCCGCGGGTTCCTTCTTCGCCCTGCTCGGCGCCTCCGGCTGCGGCAAGACCACCACCCTGCGCATGATCGCCGGCCTGGAGGAACCTTCCTGCGGAAGCGTCCGGCTCGGCGACCAGGACGTGACGAACCTGCCCCCGTACAAGCGGCCGGTGAACACGGTCTTCCAGTCGTACGCCCTCTTCCCGCACCTCGACATCTTCGAGAACGTCGCCTTCGGGCTGCGCCGACGGGGCATCAAGAGCGTGAAGAAGCAGGTCGACGAGATGCTGGACCTGGTCCAGCTCGGCGAGCAGGCCCGCAAGAAACCGCACCAGCTCTCGGGCGGCCAGCAGCAGCGCGTCGCCGTCGCCCGCGCCCTCATCAACCACCCCAAGGTGCTCCTCCTGGACGAGCCGCTCGGCGCGCTCGACCTCAAACTGCGCCGCCAGATGCAGCTGGAGCTGAAGCGCATCCAGACCGAGGTCGGCATCACGTTCATCCATGTCACGCACGACCAGGAGGAGGCCATGACCATGGCCGACACGGTCGCCGTGATGAACGGCGGCCGCGTCGAGCAACTCGGCTCGCCCACCGACCTGTACGAGAACCCGCGGACCACCTTCGTCGCCAACTTCCTCGGCACCTCCAACCTCATAGCGGCCGAGGTCGACTCCAGGAGCGGCGGCGAGATCGTGCTGAAGGCGGGCGACGGCAAGCTGGTCCTGCCCGAGGCCCGATGTTCGGCGCCCGCCACCACCGGCGGCAAGGTCCTCGTCGGCGTACGCCCCGAGAAGATCACCCTCACCCACGCGGACGACGCCGGGGAGATCCCGGTCGGCCGCAACCGCGTCACCGGCCGGATCGCCGCCACCAGCTTCATCGGCGTCTCCACGCAGTACGTGATCGACAGCTCGGTCTGCCCCGAGTTCGAGGTCTACGCGCAGAACATCGACCGCGACACCCGGCTCGTCCCCGGCGCCGACGTCGTCCTGCACTGGAGCCCGGCGCACACGTTCGGCCTGGACGCCGCCCAGGCCATCGACGCGGGCGTGGACGAGGGGGCGGCCGTCTGATGTCGACCGGAACCCTCACCGAGGCCGAGGCGCCACCGCCCCCACCCCTCGCACCCGCCC
>NZ_JARGEE010000528.1:0-5522 GCF_033794485.1 Streptomyces sp. MB09-02B | reverse complement strand
GCCCGTGGATCCCCGCCGGGCCCCGCCCGTGCCGCCCCCTGTCGGCCGCTGTCCGACCCGTGCCGGGGGATGTCCGTAATCGCCCGCCAACTCCCGATGCAGGAGGGGGAGTTGTGGTGTATTTCGGGGCGTGTCCGGGAACCCGTCCCGTCCAAGATTCAGTGCGCCGAATCGCAGCGCTCGGGCCGTTCGCGTGCGAGGCTTGCGCGTGAGGCATATGACCTGAGGGGCTCTTGGCCGCCCGAGACGAGGATCTCCGGTGGTGAGGGAGGGGGCGGGGCGGATGTGCCGTGGACGTGAGGAGGGCCCCGGCGCCGTGCGGCGCCGGGGCCTGTCCTCCCCTGTGCTGACCCGGAGCCCCGAGCTCCCAGGGTCATCCCCCTCGGACCGTTTTCCCCGAGCGGTCCGCCTCCCGTTGAAGATCTCCCCTCGGCGGCGGCGGGCAATCCCTGAGGGAGGTCACTCGAATGAGGGGTGTTGTCGCCAAGAGCGGCATCTTCGAATGTGTATTCGATAACGTGGGTGGCGTGTCGCGGTGTGACCCGCGCCATGACTGATGCGCGAGCCCCACACGTAACGTGTCAACCGATATGCACGCTGTAACACAAGTGCCCGCCGTCCGAGCGGCGCGCACGGCGCACGACAGCGGCTGGAGCAACGGCGAGGCGACGGCGAGAGCCAGGGCGGAAGCGACAGCGATGCACGACGGAAGCAGCAGCACGACAGCGGTACGACAGCAGTTGGGACGAGTGGACCGGCCGGCTCGAAGCGGGAGCGAGAGGCGGGATCGAGCGGTCCGGGCGGGAGTCTGGGGGGTGCCAATGGTGCGGCGCATCGACGTGACGGGAGCGGGCGGCGTGAGTCTCGCCGCCTGGGAGTTCGGCGACCCGCCCAAGACCGGCGAGAACGAGCCCCGGCCCGGGGTGCTCTTATTGCACGGCCTCATGGGCCGCGCCTCCCACTGGGCCCCCACCGCCCGCTGGCTCTCCGAACGCCACCGAGCCGTGGCGCTCGACCAGCGCGGACACGGCCGGAGCGCGAAGCCCGAGCAGGCCGCATACACCCGTGAGGCCTACGTCGACGACGCCGAGGCCGCCGTCGAACAACTGGGCCTGGCCCCCGTCGTCCTCATAGGCCACGCCATGGGCGCGCTGACCGCCTGGCAACTGGCCGCCCGCCGCCCCGACCTGGTGAGCGGACTGATCATCTGCGACATGCGGGCCTCGGCGCTCGGCGCCGCCTCGCAGCGCGAGTGGGAGAACTGGTTCAAGGCCTGGCCGCTGCCGTTCGCCACCCTCGCCGACGTCCGCAAGTGGTTCGGCGAGGACGACCCCTGGGTGGAGCGCCCCAGCCCGTCCCGGGGGGAGTTCTACGCCGAGGTCATGCACGAGGGGCCCGACG
The DNA here is from genome assembly GCF_033794485.1 of Streptomyces sp. MB09-02B. NCBI lineage: Bacteria > Bacillati > Actinomycetota > Actinomycetes > Kitasatosporales > Streptomycetaceae > Streptomyces > Streptomyces sp. MB09-02B. The sequence continues at coordinate 4,121 of NZ_JARGEE010000528.1, read as the reverse complement.
GCTGGCGGCCGGTGTTCGACCCCGAGCAGATGCTGACGACCCGCGAGACCTGGGTGTACGACGCGCACTGGGAGGAGCTGACCCAGGTGCGCTGTCCGACCCTCGTCGTCCGCGGCCTCGACGGGGAGCTGGGACGCGCCGAGTCCCAGGAGATGGTCCGGGTACTGCCGCACGGCCGGTACGCGGAGGTCGCCGACGCGGGCCACCTGGTCCACTACGACCAGCCGGACGCGTGGCGCGCGGCCATCGAGCCGTTCCTGGACAGCTTTTCGGCCTGAGTGCGAGGGCCCGGACACGCGCCCGGGCTTTGCGGGTTCCTCGTGGCCGTCGGCAGGTGCGCCTGGCTCTCTGCCACCGCCCACCCCGCCCCATCCGCCGGTGGCGTCAGCCTCGTCCGAGTCGTAGTGCCGGTCCCGGAGCCCAGAGCCAGGTGTGGGTGCGGGACCGACCCGCGATGTCGGCGCTGTGCGCGGCAGCCACCACCGTCATGATCGGCCACGCCAGCAAAGTCGTCCCGAGCTGTGCGTATGCCCCGCCCGTGCCCCACGCGACGACCACGAACTCGGCCGGGAAGACCAACGCTCCGAGCAGTGCTCCCACGAGGGCGAGCCCCCACCCGCGAGTGACGGCGCGGGAAGCGAGAGCCAGGCCTCCGCCGAGGATCAGGCCCATCAGCACTCCGGCCACCAGGCTCCCTCCGCAGAGCACACCCGCGTACCGCACATTGCGGGCGGCGAGCTGGGTGTCCCCTCCCCTGAGGAATTCCACCGCGGCCACCCCCGCTGCGAGAGCGGCCCAGGGCAGGCCCGGAAGGCAAGCCATCAGCAGGCCGACTCTCATACCGCGCCGCAGGATGCCCTGCCTGTCCATTCGCCCCCCAGTCATCGCACGTGCTGCCTGGAGGAGATCACGTGAGGGGCTCGTCCGGCCACTGGGAGGAGGGGAACACGGCCGGCTTCCCGCGCGTGCCCGTGGGGGACCGCGCGGGCCGACCACGACCGGCCCCCGACCGGCCCCCGGTCAGGGAACCGACCCGCGGCTCCCCGGGAGCGTTACCGGCGTCCGTCCCGGCCGCACGCGTAGGCGAGCGGTGAGATCAGTTCTTCCGCGTCCGGCAGCCACCGGTTCGCCGGGGTGGGTCGGCGGGCCCACTGCACGGCGCCCCGCGATCCGTAGCGCGTCGGCGGAGCGGCCACGAACTCGCCCTCGCCCAGGGCCTTGAGGTCGAGCGCGAGCGGCGACCAGCCCAATTTCCGTACCAGGTCCGGGACTTTGACCGACGCGCCCGGCAGCACGAAGAACTGCATACGGCGGTCCGGGGTCCAGGTCACCGGCCCGAGCGTCAGCTCCATGCGTTCCATACGGGCCAGCGCCAGCAGGCCGGCGGTCTCGGGAACGTCGATCGTGTCGAACGTACGGCCGGTCGGCAGCAGGATCGACGCGGTCGGCTGCTTCGACCACAGACGGCGTGCGACGGTCGCACTGCCTGTCGCCTGGGTCGCCCAGTCCTCGCGCGCCGGGTGCGCGCCGGGGGTGGCGCACGCTGTGTTGCCGCAGGAGCAGATCTGCACCCCGTCGACGGCTTCCAGCCAAGTGCCGGGGAACACGTCCCAGTGGCGCTCTTCGGCGTATCGAACGGCGGTGTCCAGCAGCGATTCGCCACGCTGCTTCGGGATTTGGGCAGCTTCAGGGCCCGCGATGGTCTCTTCCACGATGAACACAACTCTAGCGGTCATCAGGGGTTACGGATGTCACATGCGCGGGGGAGAGCATCGTCAACTGGGCCGGGGCGCATGGGTGCATGGCCGGGGGCGCGCGGGAGGGATCACGGAGTGAGCCGGGTAGCCACGTGTGGGGTACAGCATCCGTGTTTACCCCGGCAATTCTGGCATGTCTCGCATCTTCGGTATGTCGGCGGGGCATTGATCTTCGAGGCCGGATCTTTTCGATACGTGGGTACACGTATGCGACGGGGCGCGGTCACTGAAGACACGTCAACTCGGTGCGTGGGCAAGGCACCACAGCCACAGGGGGTACGCCATGGCCGCAAGGCCGCTCGTCGCCAGGCAGCCGAACGAACGACTGCAGGCGCTCATCCAGGAAGCGGGCTGCTCGAACGCCGGGCTGGCCCGGCGGGTCAACATGTGCGGTGCGGAGCACGGACTGGACCTGCGCTACGACAAGACGTCCGTGGCGCGCTGGCTGCGGGGACAGCAGCCGCGGGGCCGGGCGCCCGCGATCATCGCCGAGGCCCTCGGCCGCAAGCTCGGCCGTACGGTCACCATCGACGAGATCGGCATGGCCAACGGCAAGAACCTGGCGTCCGGTGTGGGCCTGCAGTTCTCGCCGACGGTGCTGGGGGCCATCGAGCAGGTCTGCGAGCTGTGGCGCAGCGACGTGGGGCGACGGGACTTCCTCTCCGGGTCGTCCGTCGCCGCCTCCGCACTCGTCGAGCCCAGCCGTGACTGGCTGATCTCGGCGCCGGACTCCCAGGTGGCCCGCTCGGCGGGGCCCCGAGTGGGGCTCGCCGACGTGGCGGCCGTGCGCGCGATGACCCAGGCGCTCGTCGACCTCGACCACCAGTACGGCAGCGGGCACGTCCGGCCGGTCGTCGTGCACTACCTCAACAGCGTCGTCTCGGGACTGCTGGCCGGCTCCTACCGGGAGGCCGTGGGACGGGAGTTGTTCGCGGCGGTCGCCCGACTCACCGAACTGGCCGGGTACATGGCCGTCGACACCGGTCAGCCCGGACTCGCCCAGCGGTACTACATCCAGGCGCTCCGCCTCGCCCAGGCCGCGGGCGACCGCGCGTACGGCGGGTATGTCCTCGCCGCGTCCATGAGCCACCTCGCCGCGCAGCTCGGAAACCCGCGGGAGATCGCGCAGCTGGCGCGCGCGGCGCAGGAAGGGGCGCGGGGGCGGGCGACTCCGCGCGCGGAGTCGATGTTCCACGCGGCGGAGGCGCGCGGGCATGCCTTGATGGGGGACGCGCGCGGTGCGCAGGCGGCCGCGGGACGGGCCGTGGAGGCGCTGGAGGCGGCGGATCCGTCGTCCGGGGACGACCCGGTGTGGATCAAGCACTTCGACGAGGCGTATCTGGCCGACGAGTTGGCGCACTGCCACCGGGATCTCGGGCAGGCGGAGGCGGCCGCCCGGCGGGCGGAGGAGTCGTTGGCCAAGCATCCGCAGTCACGGGCGCGGCGGCGGGCGATCGGGTACGTGCTGCTCGCCACGGCACAGGTGCAGCAGCGGGAGGTCGAGCAGGCCTGCCACACCGGGATGAAGGCGGTGGAGCTGCTGGGGTCGCTGCGGTCGAATCGGGGGGCCGAGTATCTGGAGGACTTCCAGCAGCGGTTGGAGCCGTTCCGGGAAGAGGCGGTGGTCCGGGAGTTCGGGGCGCGGATGGATCTTCAGGCGGCGTAGCGCTCCGGGGTGGGGCTTCGGCCGGCTCGCGGCTGCGGGTTCGTTGTGGCCGGTCGCGCAGTTCCCCGCGCCCCTGAGCGGGCTTCGCCCCCCTCATCGGGGCGCGGGTGGTGCTCGGACTGTCATGCGGACCCGGTAGCGTGACTCGACGATTCCGCAAGTCCCCCATTCGTAGGAGTCTCGGTGACGCAGAGTGGACAGGGCGAGGAGCCCTCGGCGCGGACCGCGCGCGAAGGCATCGTGCTGCCCTCGGACGGTGGGGCGCCGCTCCACCCGAGTGATCTGCCGCCGGCCCCGCTGCCGCCGGCCCCGGCCCAGCCGTGGGACCAGCAGCGGCAGTGGGGCTCCGAGGAGACCGCGACGCCGCCCGCCCAGCCGCAGGCCGACCACTGGAACAGCGCGCCCGCCGCACCGGAGTGGGGAGCGCACGGGGCGCAGGACGCGTACGGCACGCCGGGTGGGCACGCCGGGTACGGCGCGCAGGAGGCGTACGGCACCCAGGGCGGCCCCGCAGACCCGGCTTACGGCACGCGCGGTGACGGGACCGGCCAGGCCTACGGGGCCCAGGGCGACGCGGCGGGTCAGGCCTACGGCACCGCCCAGGGGGACCCGGCCGGGCAGGCCTACGGCACCCAGGGCGGGATGCCGTTGCCTCCCGAGGGGTCGCCCGGGGCGGCGTACGGGGGCGCGGGGTACGG
>NZ_JARGEE010000527.1:0-5563 GCF_033794485.1 Streptomyces sp. MB09-02B | reverse complement strand
GGTTGGGGGTGGGTGGCGGCCTCCTCCGGGGTCAGGCGGCCCTCGTCGATCATCGACTGCACGACGGTGTGGTCGTGGGTGATCCGGAACAGTTCGCCGTCGCGCAGGAGATACGCGCGGGAGTCGCCGATGTGGACCAGGGCGAGGTGCGAGCCGGTCCAGAGCATCGCCGTCAGGGTCGTGCCGTCGTCCCCGGTCCCCGCGACGCCCCGTACGGCGTCGCTCGCGCCGCGTACCGCGTCCTCCAGCAGGTTCAGCACGCTGCCCGCCGGGAGGGTCTCGCGGTCCAGGGTCTTCAGGGCCTCCACGGCGGCCGTGCTCGCGGGGGCCCCGGCGGGGCCGAAGCCGTCGGCCACGGCGAGGACGCGGGTGCCCGCGTAGGCGGTGTCCTGGTTGGCGGCGCGGACGAGGCCGGTGTCGGAAAGGGCGGCGTAACGGAGTTCGAGCATCGCGGTGTCCTCCTCGGACGGGTGGGTGAGGTGGTCCACGAGGAAGGTCGCCAGGTCGCGTCGGGCCGCCGTCTCGGCCTCCACGCCGGCCCAGTACGCCCGGATCTCCCGGGTCGCGGGGCCCGGCTCCAGCGCGCACACCGTACGGATGCGGGCCAGCGGCATCCCGAGCCGGCGGAGCCAGGCCACCAGCCGGGCCTGCTCCAACTGCTCGGCGGCGTAGTAGCGGTAGCCGGTGTCGGGGTCGACCCGGGCGGGCCGCAGCAGCTCCAACTCGTCGTAGAGCCGCAGTGCCTTCGGTGACAGCCGGCACGCCTTGGCGAAGGCCCCGATCGTCAGCATTTCCATGGCTCCCCCTGGCTCTTCCGGTCCTGGCGTTCCTCGTTCCGCTCTCGATGCTGGGGCTTCACCGAAGGTGAAGGTCAAGCGGTGGTGCGGAAGCCGAGCCGATCATCCGTTATCTTTTCGTAATCGACTCGGCCACATCCGATCACATACTGATCACACTCTGAAGGAACATGAGCGCGCACAAGGCACCACGTTCTCGCCGCCGCAGTCGAACCCGTGGCGGCCGACGGCGGAAGGAACCCGCGTCGCGAGCGAGGGCGCCTCTGTGGAGCGGGCTCGGGGCGGTGGCGGTCGTCGGTGTCGCCGGCTTGGCCGCGGTGGGATGGGTGGGCGGCGGCACGGGCGAGACGGCCGGCGGGTCCGGGGCGACCACGTCCGCCGAACCCTCGCCCGAGCGGTCCCGGCGCTCACCCGGTCCCAGCCGGAGTGCCGACGCCGACGCGGGCGTCGACGCGGGTGCGTCCGGCAGCCCCTCCTCCTCACCCAGTTCGTCACCGAGCGACTCGGGGTCGCCCTCTCCCGACGACTCGCCGGTCTCCATCCCCAGAACCGGGCCCGGCACGTTCACCACGGCCTCCGGCGGCAGTCCCAAGGTGGGCAAGGGCACGCCCCTGCGCTACCGGGTCGACGTCGAGAAGGGGCTGACGCTGTCGGCGGCCGATGTCGCCGAGGAGGTGGAGGCCATCCTCGACGACCCGCGCGGCTGGACCACCGACGGCGAATCGGCGTTCCAGCGGGTCTCCGGCGGCCCCACCGACTTCGTCGTCAAGGTGGCCACTCCCGGTACGGTCGACGAATTCTGCAGCAGGGTCGGGCTGAACACCGGCGGCGAGTACAACTGCCAGGCAGGCGACGACGTCATGGTCAACCTCGAACGCTGGGAGCTGGCGACCCCCGCCTACGCCGACGACGTCGAGGCCTACCGTGCCCTGATCATCAACCACGAGGTCGGCCACTTCCTCGGCCAGGGCCATGTCACCTGCCCGGGCGAGGGCGAGCCCGCCCCGGCGATGATGCAGCAGATCAAGGGCATGAAGGGCTGCGTCCCCAACGTCTGGCCGTACGACGAGGACGGCCGCTTCATCACGGGGCCCTCGGTGCCGTGAGCCGGAACGGGCCGACGGCGGCCCGGGTGCCCGCGAGAACCCGGTCCCGTCACGTCACCCCCGCTTGTTAGCCTGCGCCGAAGACCCGCCGCAGACGTACGAGAATGGAGCCCCCGTGGCCCGCACAGCCGCCCCCCGTATCGCCCTCGCCACCTACGATCCCGGGCCCAGGATCGACCACGACCGGGATCTGCCGGTGCTGGTGGAGGCGCTGCGGGAGGCCGGGGCCGACGCGGTGGCCGTGCGCTGGGACGATCCGGCGGCCGACTGGGCCGGACACGACCTGGTCGTCATCCGGTCCACCTGGGACTACAGCTGGCGCGCGGCCGAGTTCGTGGCCTGGGCGGAGAAGACCGGCGAGGCCACCCGGCTCGCCAACCCGGCAGAGGTCGTGCGCTGGAACGCCGACAAGCGGTACATCGGCGATCTTGCGCGGGCCGGTGTGCCCGTCGTACCGACGGACTACCTCGCACCCGGCGACCCCCTGCGGCTGCCCGAGGCGCACGCGTACGTCGTGAAGCCCACCTCCGGCGCGGGCGCCCGGTACGCCGCCCGCTACACCCCCGACCAGCGGGAGACGGCCGCCGCGCATGTCGGGCGGATGCACGGCGAGGGGCTCACCGCGATGGTGCAGCCGTTCGTGAGCAGCATCGACACCGAGGGGGAGCGGGCCCTGCAGTTCTTCGGCGGCCGACTGCTGCACGCCAGCCGCAAGGGCGCCGTGCTCGCGCCCGGCACGGCCTACGACGCCGAGAAGACCGCCCACCCCGACCTGGTGCCCTGGACTCCGACCGAGGCCGAACTCGCCGTCGCCGAGCGGGCATTGGCCGCCGTACCCGGCCGGTCCGAGCTGCTGTACGCGCGGGTCGACATGGTCACCGGGGCGGATGGGCAGCCGTGTGTGATGGAGCTGGAGCTCGTCGAGCCCAACCTCTTCCTGTGGCTGCACCCGGACTCGCTGCCCCGCGTGGTCGAGGCGATCCTGGCCGCCGCCACCGCCTGACCCGCGGCCCGCGCAGCCGCGAGCCCCCTCACCCGAAGAGGCGGGAAATCCACGAAGCGGGCGTCCCGCCCGTGCCCGCTGCCTACCCTTCGGGGTTACAACAGCGCGTACGGGAACCACAACTGAGGGCGTGACCAGCATCGTGGGCGGATCGGAGTCGCGGCGCACTTCCGGTTTCCCGGCGGAGCTGACGAGCTTCGTGGGGCGGCGGGACGAGGCGGCCGATGTCAGACGGTTGTTGTCGGCGGGGAGACTGCTGACGCTGACGGGACCCGGCGGGGTCGGCAAGACCCGCCTCGCCGGGCATGTGGCGGGACAGGTCGCACGGGCCTTCCCGGACGGCGTGTGGCTCGTGCCGCTGGCCGCGCTGAGCGACGAGGCGTTCGTCCCGCACGCCGTCAACGACGCGTTCGGCGTCCGCAACGAGACCGTGCGGCCCCCGCTGGAGATCCTCGTCGACCACCTGCGCGAGCGGCGGTTATTGATCGTCCTGGACAACTGCGAGCACCTGCTGCGCAGTTGTGCCGTCCTCGCGGGGACCGTGCTGGCGGCCACCGAGGGCGTACGGATCCTCGCGACCAGCAGGCACCGGCTCGGGCTGGCCGGGGAGCAGCTCTTCGAGGTGCCGCCGCTGCCCGCGCCCGCGCCGGAGGAGCTGAGCCTGTCCACGAGTTCGTCGGCGATGGAGTCCTTCCCCGCGCTCAGGCTGTTCGCCGACCGGGCGGCGGCCGTGGTGCCCGGTTTCACCGTCGGTGAGGCGAACCAGCAGGCCGTGGCCCGGCTCTGCCGTCGCCTCGACGGGCTGCCCCTCGCCATCGAACTGGCGGCGGTCCGGGTGCGCGCCCTCGGCGTGGACCAGCTCGTCGAACGCCTCGACGACCGCTACCAGCTCCTGACCTGCGGCAGCCCCACCTCCGCGCCCCGCCACCGCACCCTGCGCTCCGCCGTCGACTGGAGCCATGAACTGTGCACCCCGCAGGAGCAGTTGGTGTGGGCGTGGCTGTCGGTGTTCGTCGGCGGCTTCGATCTCGCCGCCGCCGAGGCGGTCTGCGCCGGGGAGGACGCCGGGACGGGGGAGCGGATCGCCCCGTGCGCGGTGCTGGACGCCGTCGCCGGGCTCGTCGACAAGTCGGTGCTCGTCCGGGAGGAGCACGGCGGTCAGGTCCGCTACCGGCTGCTGGTGTCGCTGCGCGACTACGGGCTGGAGAAACTGCATGCCCTGGGCGCGGCGACCGAGACCCGGCGCCGCCACCGGGACCACTTCGCGCGTCTCGGCGCCGAGTACGAGCAGGCCTGGTTCGGTCCCGACCAGACGGAGATCACCGAACGCATCCGCATCGACCAGGACAACTTCCGGGCCGCCCTCGACTTCTGCCTGACCACCCCCGGCGAGGCCCAGCACGGGCTGCGTCTCGCCGCCCGGCTGTGGTTCCACTGGGTCGCGGGCGGCATCTGGGGCGAGGGACGGCACTGGATGGACGGCGCCCTGCGCGCCGGGGCGCACCCCGATGTGGCCCTGACCCGCGCCATGTGGGCGGGCGCCCTGACCTCCCTGGTCCACAGCCGCTCCGCCGCCGTCCTGGCCGGCCTCGACCCGGTGCGGACCGCTGCCGACGCCGACGAGGAACTCCCGGTGCCCGCGCCCCCGCCGGCCGGCGCTCTCGCCCCGGGCCGGGCCCGCGCCTGCACCGCCTTCGTCGTCCTCACCCGCGTCGAACTGGCCTGCACCCTCGTCAGCCGGGGCCGTGCCGACGAGGCGATCCCGCTGTGCGCCGAGGCCGTCGCCCTCTGCGAGGCCCACGGGGAACAGTGGGCCCGCTCCTGGGCGCTGCGCACCCTCGCCCTCGCGCACTGGTCGGCCGGGCAGTACGACCGGGCCGCCGAGCACGCCCGTGCCTGTCTGCGGCTGCCGTACACCGTGAGCCAGCACCAGAGCCTCGCCCGCACCCTCGATCTGCTCGCCGCCGCCGAGGCGCTGGCGGGTGACGCCGAGCGGGCCGGTGTGCTGCGCGGTGCCGTCGACCGGATCTGGCACGACATCGGCGGCAACCCCGTGGAGGCCCTCCAGCCCGGCCGCCCCCGCGCCGCCGAACACCACGCCCGCCGCGCCCTCGGCGATCACGCCTACGCCCTCGCCCACCGCCGGGGCGGCCGTCTCACACCGGAGCAGGCGGTGGCCTACGCCCTGGGCGAGCCGGGGGAGGGCCCGTCCGCCGCGCGCACGGGCGGACGGTATGAGGGCGCGGCCTTCGCGCCGAGGGCGGACGACGGGCGGGACGGCTCGGGTCCCGGTGTGCACGCGGGGGAGGTGCCCGCCGTGCGCCGGAACGCGGCCAGCTCCTCGCCGGGCCACCGGGAGGGCTCCCTCACGGCCGGGACTCCGGCCCGCGCCCTGGCGTCGACGAAGGCCTCGGCCCCCGTCACCGCCCCCGTCGTCGACCCGGTCCCGCTGACCCGCCGTGAACTGCAGGTCGCGGCCCTCGTGGCGCAGGGCCGCACCAACAAGCAGATCGCCGACCACCTCGTCATCGCCCGGCGCACCGCCGAGGGCCATGTCGAACGCATCCTCGTGAAGCTGGGGTTCCACAACCGCAGTCAGGTGGCGGCCTGGTTCAGCGCGCGGGCGGGGCTGTAGCGGGCGGCGTACCCACCGGGAC
>NZ_JARGEE010000526.1:0-5576 GCF_033794485.1 Streptomyces sp. MB09-02B | reverse complement strand
TTTTTTTTGGGGGGGTCAAAGGTGTTTAAAAGACAGCTCCCCTCCCCCGTTCTGAGGAGTCACCGTGGCCATCTCGGTCTTCGACCTGTTCTCGATCGGTATCGGCCCGTCCAGCTCCCACACGGTCGGCCCGATGCGGGCCGCCCGGTTGTTCGCCCGCCGGCTGCGCAACGAGGAACTGCTCGCGGGCGTGGCCTCCGTGCGCGTCGAGCTGTACGGCTCGCTGGGCGCGACCGGCCACGGCCACGGCACCCCCAAGGCGGTGCTGCTGGGTCTGGAGGGCGCCTCGCCGCGCACGGTGGACGTCGAGTCGGCCGACGACCGGGTGGCGGCGATCAGGGAATCGGGGCGCCTCCGCCTCCTCGGCGACCACGAGATCCCCTTCGCCTTCGACGAGGACCTGGTCCTGCATCGGCGCAAGACGCTGCCGTACCACGCCAACGGCATGACGATCTGGGCCCACGACGCGGACGGCGCCGAACTCCTGTCCAAGACCTACTACTCGGTGGGCGGCGGCTTCGTCGTCGACGAGGAGGCGGTCGGGGCGGACCGCATCAAACTCGACGACACGGTCCTGAAGTACCCCTTCCGCACCGGCGACGAACTGCTGCGCCTGACCAGGGAGACCGGCCTGTCCATCTCCGCGCTGATGCTGGAGAACGAGCGGGCCTGGCGCACGGAGGAGGAGATCCGCTCCGGACTGCTGGACATCTGGGGGGTGATGCAGGCCTGCGTCTCCCGGGGCATGACCCGTGAGGGGATCCTCCCCGGCGGTCTGAAGGTCCGCCGTCGCGCGGCCGTCTCCGCCCGGCAACTGCGCGCCGAGGGCGACCCGTTGGCCCGCGCCATGGAGTGGATCACGCTCTACGCGATGGCCGTGAACGAGGAGAACGCCGCCGGCGGCCGGGTCGTCACCGCGCCGACGAACGGCGCAGCCGGCATCATCCCCGCCGTCCTGCACTACTACATCGACTTCGTGCCCGGCGCGGACGAGGACGGCGTCGTGCGGTTCCTGCTCGCCGCCGGCGCCATCGGCATGCTCTTCAAGGAGAACGCCTCCATCTCCGGCGCCGAGGTCGGCTGCCAGGGCGAGGTCGGCTCCGCCTGCTCCATGGCGGCGGGCGCGCTGGCGGAGGTGCTGGGCGGCTCCCCCGAACAGGTCGAGAACGCCGCCGAGATCGGCATGGAGCACAACCTCGGCCTCACCTGCGACCCCGTGGGCGGCCTCGTCCAGATCCCCTGCATCGAACGCAACGGCATGGCGGCGGTGAAGGCCGTCACGGCAGCCCGGATGGCGATGCGCGGCGACGGCACCCACAAGGTGTCCCTCGACAAGGTCATCAAGACGATGAAGGAAACCGGCGCCGACATGAGCGTCAAGTACAAGGAGACGGCGCGGGGCGGGCTCGCGGTCAACATCATCGAGTGCTGATGGAACGGCCCTGATTCAGCGCGTTTGCTTCTCGGACCCAGCCGAAGGCGAACTCGCCCCCTGTTCCGCCGAGTTGCTCGGCGTGCCTCCCGGCCGGAGTTGCCCCAACAGCCTGTCACTCAGGAGGTGCCGCTCGGGATCACGCAGTTCTTCGGCTGTTCCTTGCCGGTGGGCCAGCCCAGGCCGACGAACTGCAGGGTCCCGCGCACGCCCTGGCCCGGGTTCAGTTCGACCACCGCGACCGGCTTGTCGTACGGATTCCCGCCGCTCGTCAGGCAGATCAGGCCACTCGTACCCCTCACCCGGTGCACCGACTGGAGTTTCGACCACTCCTGGCGGACGTCCGCGAGGCTGGGCGCCTGCTCGGCATTGTTGCCCTGTACCTCGTGCAGGGCCGTGCCGATGGTGACGAGGCCGTCGTAGACGAGCATGGTGCGGGAGTCCTCCAGGTTCGGGGTGGAGCCGAGGTCCGTGCCCCCCTTGCTCGTGCTCTCGATCAGGTCGTCGAGAGCGTCCAGGGCCGCCTTGGGCTCCGTGAGGTACTGGGGGAGTTCGTTCGCGACGGGCTCGCCGTCGTGGGTCGCCTTCCACCGCTCGGTCCAGGCGGCCAGTTCGGTGTCCCAGGCGGCCGGGTGCGCGGGGGCGGCGTACTGGACCGTCACCTTCGCCCTGCCGTCCTCGCCCCGTAGCTGCGCCCAGTCCTGCTCGGACATGGCCTGCCGCAGCGAGGCGGCGTCGGAGCCGCTGACCAGGGTGAAGTGCCGGTCCGCGCAGGTCTGCTTGGCGAGTGTGAGCGCGAAGATCCGCAGGTGCAGCGTGCGCCCCGCGAAGTAGACGGTGTCGGCCGCGGAACCGCAGATGTTGTTGGCGATCTGCTCGAACTGGCTGCCGGTCGAGCCGGCCTCGTTGATCCCCGGGGATTCGAAGGGCATATCGGCGGGGCCGGCCGGGCCCGTCTCCTTGATACCCCGGAACGCGCTCGCCAGCGACTCGTCGTAGGCGTCCGGGCGGGTGTCGTGGACCAGCACCGTCCTGGCGTTCTCCCGGCCCCGCTCGCCGTTGAAGTTGGCCAGGGCCTCGGCCGCTTGGCCGTTGGTGGGGATGATCCGGGCCAGGCCGGGGAATCGTTGCTTCTTCCCGTCGACGTTCGCGATCCCGTCTCCGGTGATCCGGGAGGCGAGCACCGGGACGCCGTTTTCCGTCAGGTGTTCCACGGCCTTCTCGGTGGCGTCGAGGGTGAGGTTGAAGCCCGTGACGGCCCGCAGTTTGTCCTTGTCGGATTCGGCCATGTCGAGCAGCGTGCTCACGATTCTGTCCTGATGGCCGTAGTTCAGCCCGGGGTTGGCCAGCACCAGCCGGATCCTGGGCACCTGGCCCTCGCCCGAGTTCGCCTGCCGCTGTCCCAGATACGCGCCCTGAAGGTCGCTGCGCATCTGCCGCCGCAGCCCCGCCGTGTCCGACTGGAGGGGCAGCATCATCGCCACGGTGACGTGGGGCTGGTTCGCGATCCTCTTGTTCTCCACCGAGATGGCCTTGACCACGGCGCTGATCTCCGGTGTGCCGAAGTCGTAGCCCGCGCCGTCGACCCCGATGCACTCGCCGCCGATCTTCTCGATGCCGTCGTGGCAGGTCTCCGGCTTCTGGAGGGCGGGAACGCCATATACAACGGCGGCCGCGGTCACTGCCACGCCCGCCAGCGCGTAGAGGATCTTTCCCCACCTGGGCAGTCTGTTCCACCTGGGTATCCAGCCGGGCATCCCCGTCACTCCCTCCGGCCGAGCTGATCGGTACAGTCGCAGCGGAGCAACGGCCGTTCGTTCGCCGCCAGTTGGCTCCACTCGGTGGCTGTCGGGCCGAGTTCTCCAGCGCCGTCGAAGTCCAGGCGCGACAGGTCCCTCAGCAACTGCTCCAGCGTGCGGGCCATTTCGCCCCCGGTCGGCCTGGTGCGCTCCTCGCACAGCCATACGGCGTGCAGCAGTTGGTCGACGGTACGGCGCAGCGGCGGTCCGTCCATCCGGATCAGCCCCTGGGCGCGTCTGCGGCGCTCGTCCGCGCCACCCGGATACGGCGCCTGGGCGATCTCCAGCAGTTCCCGGCACCACTGACGGGGACGGCCGGGGAGGGTGTCGACGAGGTGACGGACCACGTCGTCGACGCCGCCGGAGACGAGATGGTGGTTCATCCGGTGGGTCGTCACCGAGTGGAAGGCAATACCGCTCGGCTCGCTCACGGCGTAGTGGTCGCGCAGCAGATGGTGGTCGGCGTACCAGGCGGCACCGTCGCGGTCCAGCCCGTACAGCCGGTGCACCAGCAGCTGGCGCAGGCCGAAGTCCCCGATGAAGTGCCGCTCGCAGCCCGGCCATCCGGTCTCGTCGAGCAGCCGCGCGACCTCGTGTGCCGTCAGGCGCAGGACACGGTCCTCCTGGTGATGGCGCAGCAGGACGTCCGCGCACGCCGGGTCGTGGGCCACCGACAGATGGGTGAGGAGATCGAGCCACTGGTCATGGTGCTCGCGCGGAAGCCGCACCGGCAGCTGGTCGAGGATCAGTTCCTGAAGCAGCACGTCCGTCACCGGCCGCTCCGAGGGGCCGTCCGGGTCGTGCAGCTTGGCGTCCAGGATGGCCCGGTCGTTGGCGTCCGTCTCCATCCGGTGGTCGGCGGCAGCGGTGGCCAGCCGGATCACCGTGTGCGGCCGTCCGCCGCTCAACTGGGCCACGGCCGCGGTGATACGGCGGCGATGCGTACCGCCCTCCCGCTCCGCGCCCAGCTGTATGCGCTCGGTCGCCTTGCGGAGCTGGTCACCGGTGAGGAAAGGCATCCGCAGCATCAGCACCCCGCCGGACAGCGGGCCCCGGTCCCCCTCCGGGTCCCTGCGGCGGGACCAGGTCTCCGGCACCCCGTCGGCGGGCCGGAACGCCGCTGCCTCCCTCGGTGGCAGACCCCCGTGCAGGAAGTCGCCGCCGTCCGCCCGGCGCGCCGTTCCCACGATCACCACGCGGTCGCGCTGCCCGGCCCGGCGATCGGTGAGCACGGCGCGCAGCAGCCGCTCGCCCAGCGGTTCTTCGGCGTGGTCCAGCAGCAGTCCCGGGCGGCCGACCCGGCCCAGCCAGCCCCCCAGGCTGCCGTACGCCGCCTCCAGATCCTCGCGCAGCGCCCGGAAGAGAAAGCGCTCCGCGTCCTCCCGCCGCTCGCGGCCGGCCCGGAAGTCCTCGGCGAGCCTGCGCAGCCCGTGCCTGGGCTGGCCGGCCGCGCCGGGATACTCGCCGTAGATCCGGGTCAGTTCCGCCTCGCCCCGGGGCGTCAGGCCCGCGAAGAGGGCGTCGAGCAGTGCGGTGAGCGCGGCGGCCGGGTACGGGCCGAGCGTCTGTCCGGCCAGGACCTCCAGCATTTTCCGTACGGCCCCGAGGAGCGCGCCGCGCCAGAAGTCCCGCGCCCCCAGACCGCGCAGGCGCGGCTGCTGGATCAGCTCCTCGTACCGCTCGACCTCTGTCGTGATCGCCACACCGGTGCCGCCCGCGACGCCGGTCGCGGTCACCGCCAAGCCCGCGAACAACCGCGGGAAGGTGAAACCGCCGCCCGTTCCCCGCCAGGTGTGCAGCAGCAGGGCGGCCTCGACCAGAGCCTCGGTCACCGCCGAGCGGGCACCGGGCTCCGGCCCGGCCCGGTCCGCGTACACCGGTGAGGCGCAGTCCAGACGGATCACCGGCACGTGGCGGGCGAAACGGTCGTGCACCGCCCGCAGCAGCCGCCCCTTGCCCATCCCCGGGCCGCCGCTGAGGAGTACCACGGGCAGATCGGGGCCGTACAACGACTTGCGGTCGGCACCCGACGGCGACCGCCCTAACAGACGTGCGAAGAAACCGTCCGCGTCGAGGAGTTTCTCGAAGCCCAAGTCCTCATACACGCATCTCCCCCGTGGATGCTCTCCCGCCCGGGAGCGGGGTGATCGATGTGGCGGACAGGAATCAGTGGACCACGAGACCTTCAGCAGGACAACGGTGCTTATGTGAAGGGAAGTTGGCGGTGGGGATTCTTGGTGCCCCCTGTCGTCGCTGCGTGGCGCGGTGAGCGCCGGCGTGGCTCCGGAGTGTCCTGCCGACTCGCTGAACGTGTCGGTCGACCCCGTCCTGCGTGGCCCCCACTC
>NZ_JARGEE010000525.1:0-5587 GCF_033794485.1 Streptomyces sp. MB09-02B | reverse complement strand
CGCCGCCCCTACCCGTCCCTCCCCCACTCTCGGCTTCGCTCGAGCGGGAGGTGCCCCCACCAAGGGGCTGCGCCCCTTCGACCCCCAGGCGTCCGTCCGGTGGGGGCTGGTCGCGCAGTTCCCCGCGCCCCTTGAGGGCCTACGGCCACTCAGGGGCAAAAAGCACGGGGCGCCTTTTTAAGGGGCGCGGGGAACTGCGCGAGAACCCCCACGCACCCGCACCCGACAACGCACCCCTCACCCGGAGGGCATCGCGTCGTGGCACAGCAAGCGCAGCGAACCGTCGCCCGTGTAGCAGCGGCGGGCCTCGTCGAAGGGGTCCCAGAAGCGGCCGTCCCAGGTGCGGACCCAGTAGCCGCCGTCCGACTCGACCCATTCGCCGCCGGCCCAGCGCACGACGACCTCACCGCCGTACGCCCCGAAACCCCGCAACGCCCCCTCCACGGCGGCGAACGGCGCTCCCTCCCGGCGGATCTCCTCGATCATCCGGTCCACCCGCCACAGGCTCTGCGTCGAGTAGTCGAGGCGCACCCGCGCCCCTTCCCGCATCATCGCCACCGCGTCGGCCGCCCACCGAAGGGGCTTGGCCGCACTACCGGGCCGGTTCCCGCGACTCCCCGGTGCGCCGGGGGTACCGACCGAACTGAATGTCTGCTGTGCGCTCACACTCGGGACAGCGCCCGCCCGGCAGGAGACGTTTCGCGATTTCGGCCTGTCCCCGACACCGGTGCAGGACCACCACACCCGGCCCCAGGACACCCACAGGACCCGCCAGGAAATCGGGGTTTACCGTCGCGCCCCACGCGCGCGCCGCGACACGACGGCCCGCAGCACCCGCCGCCCCTCCGTGGCGACACCGAGCGCCTGCCGCAGCCCCGCCGCGCCGTGCTGGGCGAGCAGCTCCAACACCACGACCTGGCGACGCAGTTCGGCGGCGACGAGATGGGACGCGCCCTCCGTACGGCCCTCCCGGCACGCCGCCACGGAGTCGGCGCCCCCGGCGTCCAGCGGGTCGAGCAGTTGATGGATCCGCAGAGCGGAGACGGAGCACACCTCCGCCCACTCCCGCAGCCCGTCGCCGGACCGCTCCCCGGGCACCGCGTCGAGCATCCGCCGCGCGAGCAGCACGACTTCCCCGCCCTCGCCCTCGCCCGTACCCCCGTCGGAGCCGGGTTCGGAGGGGTCCGGTGGCGTCAGTTCGCCGCGTATCTTCGCGACTCGCTCCCCCCACTCCTCCCCCTCGTCCGCCAGTCCCGCCCACAGTGGACGCAGGACCTCGTCGTCGCCCCCGAGAAGCGGTACGCAACGGTCCAAACAAGCCAACCCGCCGGCCGCCAGACCCCGTTCGTCGGCCTGGGCCATCAGCTCCACCAGGCTCATCGCACCTCCCCTAGATACCGCTCGATCGCGCCCCGGTTATACGGAGCCCGCACTTCCCCTTACTGCGTGCGACGACACGGGAGTGTCACAGAGGGACGACCCCGAGCCGGTCGAGCAACCGGAAGAGAATGTTTTCAGCCAGGGGGTCCGCCGGTCCAGGTTCCGAGGTCAACACCTCGACCAGGGACCGCTCGACGGCGACCCGCCCCGCCTCCGCGGCCCAGGCGACGGCGCGTTCGGCGGCGTCGCCCGGTTCGAGGAAGTAGTCCTCGACCGTGAGCCCTTCCCCGTCCCCCAGATACGCGGCCATGGTCCGCCGCGCGAGACACGTCGTCCACGCCCCGCTCTCGGGCCCGGACGCCTCGACGACCACGCAGTCACTGTCCATGACATAGCCGAACAGTGCGGGCGCCCCCGTCTCCCGGGCGAGCGCGTTCATGTTGCCGACATCGCCGGTGCCCCCGAAGTCCCCGGACTCCCCCGCCGCCTCGGCACCCGGCGCGCCTGTCGGATACGCCCAGATCTGCCAGCCGTCGTCCGCGGTCACGCACAACGTCATGGCCTCGGCCCCGGCCAGCGCGTCCAGCTGCGCGAGCGGCCGCTCGCTTCTGCCCACGACGTAGTACCCCCAGTACCCCATACCGGGAATAGACCACACCCGTGCGGCGGTTCGCCCCCGGAACCGTGCAATCCGCACGGTTGCCCCGCGAAGGCCGAGAAGGAGCACGGAACTCAGAGGGCGGCCACGGGCCCGGGCTCCGCGCGCGGCCCGCTGCGCGCCTTGTCGTCCTGCATACGGGTGAGGGCGAGGACGAAGAGGGCCGCGAACACGGCCGACACGATTTCGAAGGAGTCCGCGAACAGCATCTGCTGCGCGGCCGACCGGTACTCCTCGGCCGCCTCCGCCCGGAGGTACGCCCGGTCGCCCACCTCCCCCGCGAAGAGGCTGAGCAGCCACAGCGTCCACCAGGTGTTGACGAGCGCGTGCGACCTCGGCTTCTCCCAGGGGCCGCTCGCCTCCCAGCAGTCGACGGCGATCCGGCGCGGGAACCACAGGTTCACCACCGGCACGAACCACCCGCCGATCGCCCAGCCGCGCTTCTTCCGGTGCCCGAAGGGGTCGAACACCTCGGCGTTGACGCGGACCCGGTGGAACCAGATCAGGAAGACGACGGCCGTGGCGACGTAGGTGAGCGTCTGGAGGACGCCGGCGAGCGCGATCAACCCGTCCGCGCGGTCGGCGTCGCGTTCCAGGGCCACGCTCCAGTCGTCGGCCACGCTCCGGTTCATCACGTCGAGGAGCGCGAGGTCCGCCCACACCGCGACCAGGTCGGCCACGGCGACCGCCCCGAGCAGGATCGCCACCGCCCGCCCCAGCCCCACCGGCGACCGCAGCCACGCGGGGCCGTGCGGGGACTGGATGGGCAGGTCCGTGTGGGCGGGGAGCCCCGGCGCTGCCGGAGGCGGAGCGGCGGCGGACACGGGCGCGGGGTGCGGATCCGCCGCCTCGCACTGTCGGCACAGCTCACCGCCGGGTGCCGCCGCATAGGTCGCGCAGCGCGCACAGTTCATCGTGAAGCCCCCGTGTGATCGGTGATCGGAACAGACCGAACGGCGGCTCTCCCCAGACCCTCACGCTCGGCAATCGAACACGCGGAACATACGGTTCACCCGCGCCGCGCGTCCACTCGATTCCACGGCGTGACCGGCGGGGCCCCGGGGCTCAGCTCACCTTCCCCGCCAGCTCCCGGAACTGCGTCCAGGTCAGGCCCGGCTTCCCCGGGTCCCACAGCTTCTGCGAGAGCGCCCGCAGCGGCATCCGCACACCCGCCGCGACCTGCGCCTCGGTCTGCCGGTTCGCGAGGTCGCACCAGACGGCGAAGGAGCCGCCGAGAATCTGGTCGTCGTACTGGGCCGGGACGGCGGTGGTGCCGCGCAGCACCCGTGGGGTCCAGGACTCGTAGATGCGCTGCCCGGTCGGATAGACGAACTGGTTGGGCTCGCCGAGGACGTAGTACAGGTACTCGTCGTTGTAGTTGATCACCTGTCGCCCGGCGCTCAGGTATTCGATCGGCGGGCGGGCCCCGATCTCCTTGCCCGTCCAGTACGCGACCTGGATCGCCTTGTCCGCCTGGACCGAGCCGCCCCGGAAGAACCCGTCGTTCCAGGCCCGGACGGTCCGGTCGTGTCCGCGCATCACCTTGGCGCGGTCGTTCAGCCAGCCGGTGGCGAGGTCGGCGACGGTCGCGCCGGCGCCGTACTTCTGGCGCGCGGCGGCGGCCAGCTGCGGATACGAGGCCTCGGGGTTCGAGGCCATCAGCGCCCGGTACTCGTCGGCGCCGAGGTGCCAGTACGCGCCGTCGAACAGGTCGGCGTACTCGTCGAGCAGTTCGTCCACCACCTCGGCGGACCGCGGGTTGGAGATGTCGACGGCGCCGCTCGCGGCGACCCCCTGCGCGTTCTTCAGCTGGAGCCCCGGGTTGGCCGCGATCACGGCCCCCAGATGCCCCGGGGAGTCGATCTCGGGCACGACCTCGATGTGGCGGCTCTCCGCGAGGTCCAGGATCTTCCTCACCTGGGCCTTGGTCAGGTGCTGCCGGGAGACCACCTCGGGGTGGCTCGTGGACTCGATCCGGAACCCCTGGTCGTCGGAGAAGTGCAGGCCGAGCTGGTTGTACTTCAGGTCGCCCAGCTCACGGATGCGGTCCTCGATCCAGCCCGCCGTGAAGTGCTTGCGCGCGATGTCGAGCATGAAGCCGCGCTGCGGCTTGGCCGGCTCGTCCCGGACGACGCCCTCCGGCGCCGTACCGCCGCCGCGCACCTCCTGCTTCAGGGTGCGCGTGCCGTAGAAGACCCCCGCCTCGGCGGGCCCGGCGATCCGCACCCGGCCGTCCTTCACGGTCAGGGTGTACGCCTCCGACCTCGGCGCGTCGGCTCCGGTGAGCGCCAGTTCCACGTCCCCGGCCCGGGGCCGCGCCTCCCCCGCGTACGTCAGTCCCAGCTCTCCTGCGGTCAACCGCCCCTCGTCGGCCAGCGCCGCGTTCCGTACGACGACCCGGCCCCCGTCGGCGGGCTTCCAGCCGGGGCCGCGGGCGGCCTCGTGCTGCCGTACGGCGGGGATGGTCTGCGGCTTCTTCGACAGGGGATAGGTGCGCGACGGCGAGGGGGACGGGGAGGGCGAGGTCCCGGTGGCGCTCACGGACGGCCCCTCCGGGGACGGCCCCGATCCGCCGGCCGTCCGCGTCCCGTCGCCGCCCGGCCAGACGGTCACGGCCACCGCGACCGCGCCGCCCGCCAGAACCACCCCCGTGCCCAGGAGCAACCCTTTGGACGTGATCGCCGTCCTCCTGCGGGGTGCCCTTCGCCGGCCCCGCTTCACGACAGGCCCCCGGTCCCCGTCCCGGTCCCGGTCCCGGTCCCTGTCCAGCTCGCCGTCCACGACATCTCACACACCTCTCGCCGCGCCTTCCCCCGATCCAACTCCCGATCACTCCCGACTCTCCGCCGAGCCCCCTCCTCGAACCTACGACGTCCCACCGCCCGACCCGTCCACCACAGGTTCCGAAACTCTCCCGTTCGGGTGAATTTCGGGCATCGAACGGACAGCCCATGAACCGCCTCGATAACGTGGTGGCACCTTCCGCACCTGCCCAGCCGACCCCTACGCACCGCCGAGGACCCACGCTGCCTCCGCACCGTCTTCCCCACCTCCCCGGCCAGGTCGCCATCCCGGAGCAGGCCCCCACTCCCGGCCCCTCGGCCCTGGAGTGGTTCAACCACGCCCCCGCCGAGACCGCCCGCCAGGCCCTGCTCGCCTGCCTGCGCAGCCTGCGCTGGGCGCACCGGCTCACCGACCACCGCCCCTACCCGGACCTCGACGCCCTCCTCGCCGCGTCCGACGAGGCCGCGTACGACCTCACGGCGGCGGACCTGGCGGAGGCCCTGGCGGGCGAGACCCTGCCGGTCCTGCCCGACGACACCTACGGCGTCGCCCACACCGCGCTCAACGCCGCGCACGCGGCGTACGAGGCCCGCTTCGGCCACGTCTTCGTGATCGCCCTGGACACCACCCACCAGGACGAACTCCTCGACCACACCCTGGAGGGCATCCGCTCCCGCCTCTCGAACGACCCGGAGGAGGAGCGCGTGGTGGTGGCCGAGGAACTACGCCGCCTGGCAAGAACCCGCCTGCCCACCCACCTGACCC
>NZ_JARGEE010000524.1:0-5615 GCF_033794485.1 Streptomyces sp. MB09-02B | reverse complement strand
GGGTGTGCCCGGCGGTGGGCCGCGTCACGGCAGGGGGCGCGCGGCCTCCGGGTCCAGGAGGGGTGCCAGCAGGTCGCCGTAGTCCTGCAGGCGGGGCGCGATGTCCGGGGCGCGGAAGACCAGCACGCCGGGGGAGGCGCACTCCTCGACCTCGGTCCAGGTCACCGGCGCGGAGACGGTCGGCTCGGGGCGGGCCCGCAGGGTGTAGGGCGCGGCCGTGGTCTTGCGGGCGGCGTTCTGGCTCCAGTCGACGAAGACCTTGCCGGGGCGCAGACTCCGGGTCATCCGGTGGACGACCCGGCGGGGCATCGCCTGCTCCGCCTCGACGGCGAGTTCCCTGGCGTACTCCGAGACCCGCTCCGAGGACGCCCCGCGCACCGCCGCCAGCAGATGCAGCCCCTTCGACCCGGACGTCTTCGCGTACACCTCGATGCCGTCCGCCGCGAGCCGCTCCCGGAGCCAGCAGGCGACCTCGCAGCACTCGACGACCGTCGCGGGCGACCCCGGGTCCAGGTCGAACACCAGCCGGTCGGCCTCGTCGGACGTGCGGACGGTCCACTGCGGGGTGTGGTACTCGACGACCAGGTTCGAGGCCCACATCAGACTCGCCAGGTCCTGGACGAGCACCATCCGGGCCGGCCCCTCCATCCGCCGCACCTCGGCGGTGGTGACCCAGTCCGGGGTGCCCGGCGGCACGTTCTTGGTGAAGAAGACCTGGCCGCCGGGCCCGTCCGGGTAACGGAGGAAGGAGACCGGGCGGTCGCGCAGATGCGGCAGCAGGGCGTCCGCCGTCGTGGCGTAGTAGTGCAGCAACTCACCCTTGGTGAACCCCGTCGCCGGGTGGAGGACCTTCTCCAGATTGGAGAGGGCGACCCTGTGGCCCTCCACCTCGGTGATCGGTGTCATGGGAGCAAGAATCCCATGATTCGGTGGTGAAGAGGATGAAAAGGATGAAGCAGATGAAGCGGATGAAGGGGGAGAACGGCCGCGGCGGAGTTCGTCGCCGGGGGCGGGTGGCTGGGGCTTCTCGCGGAGTTCCCCGCGTCGCTGGAAGCATCAGGTCCCTGCGGGCCCAGAAAAGCACGGGGCGCAGCCCGTGCTTTTCAGGGGCGCGGGGAACTGCGCGACCAGCCCCCACGCACCCGCACCCGCCGACGGGGGAGGTGAGGGCGGAGCGTCCCCGGAAGCCTCCGAGGCGGCCCCCAAGCCCTTGAGGCGGTCCCGCGCCCCGCACCCGGCCGCGCCCCGCACCCGGCCGCGCTCAGCTCCCACGGCCGTGCGCGTGCCCCCGTCCGCCCTCAGGCGCCCACGTACGCGGCCAAATGCTCGCCCGTGAGGGTGGAGCGGGCCGCGACCAGGTCGGCCGGGGTGCCCTCGAAGACGATCCGTCCGCCGTCGTGGCCGGCGCCGGGGCCGAGGTCGATGATCCAGTCGGCGTGCGCCATGACCGCCTGGTGGTGCTCGATGACGATCACCGACTTGCCGGCGTCGACCAGCCGGTCGAGCAGCCCGAGCAGTTGCTCCACGTCGGCGAGGTGGAGACCGGTGGTCGGCTCGTCGAGTACGAAGACGTTCCGACCCCCGCCCTTGTCACCCATGTGGGTGGCCAGCTTCAGCCGCTGGCGCTCACCGCCGGAGAGCGTGGTGAGCGGCTGGCCGAGGGTGAGGTAGCCGAGCCCGACGTCCGCCATCCGCTCGACGATCCGGTGGGCGGCCGGGGTGCGCGCCTCACCCTCGCCGAAGAAGGCCTCGGCCTCGGTCACCGACATCGCGAGCACCTCGCTGATGTCCCGGCCGCCGAAGCGGTACTCCAGCACCGACGCCTCGAACCGCTTCCCCTCGCACTCCTCGCACGTCGTGGCGACGCTCTGCATGATCGCCAGGTCGGTGTAGATGACACCGGCGCCGTTGCAGGTGGGGCAGGCGCCCTCGGAGTTGGCGCTGAACAGCGCCGGCTTGACCCCGTTGGCCTTGGCGAAGGCCTTGCGGATCGGGTCGGCCAGCCCGGTGTACGTCGCCGGGTTGCTGCGCCGGGAGCCGCGGATCGGGGTCTGGTCGACCGACACCACACCTTCCGCCCCCGCTTGTCGGGCCATCGACCCGTGCACGAGCGAGCTCTTCCCGGAACCGGCGACCCCGGTGACGACGGTGAGCACACCGAGCGGGATGTCGACGTCGACGTCGCGGAGGTTGTTCGCCGAGGCGCCGCGGATCTCCAGCGCGCCCGTGGGCTTGCGCACCGACTCCTTCAGTGCGGCCCGGTCGCCGAGGTGACGTCCGGTGACGGTGTCGCTCGCCCGCAGCCCCTCCAGGGTGCCCTCGAAGCAGACCGTGCCGCCCGCCGTACCGGCGCCGGGCCCGAGGTCCACGACATGGTCGGCGATGGCGATCGTCTCCGGCTTGTGCTCCACCACCAGCACCGTGTTGCCCTTGTCGCGCAGCCGCAGCAGCAGGTTGTTCATCCGCTCGATGTCGTGCGGGTGCAGCCCGATGGTCGGCTCGTCGAAGACGTACGTGACATCGGTGAGCGAGGAGCCGAGATGGCGGATCATCTTCGTCCGCTGCGCCTCGCCGCCGGAGAGGGTGCCGGAGGCGCGGTCGAGCGAGAGGTAGCCGAGGCCGATCTCCACGAACGAGTCGAGCGTGTAGTGCAGCTTGGCGAGCAGCGGCGCCACCGACGCGTCCTCGATCCCGCGCGCCCAGTCGGCGAGGTCACGGATCTCCATCGCGCAGGCCTCCGCGATGTTGAGCTTGCCGATCCGTGAGGAGCGGGCCAGCTCGCTCAGCCGGGTTCCGTCGCAGTCGGGACACATGGCGAAGGTGACCGCCCGGTCGACGAAGGCCCGGATGTGCGGCTGCATCGACTCGCGGTCCTTGGAGAGGAACGACTTCTGGATCTTCGGGATCAGGCCCTCGTAGGTGAGGTTGACGCCGTTGACCTTCACCTTGGTCGGCTCGCGGTACAGGAAGTCGTGCCGCTCCTTCTTGGTGTACTCCCGGATCGGCTTCTCCTTGTCGAAGAAGCCCGACTCGGCGATGACCCGGACGACCCAGCCGTCCCCCGTGTAGGTGGGGATGGTGAACGGATCCTCGGACAGCGACTTCGTGTCGTCGAACAGCTGGCTGAGGTCGATGTCGGAGACCGTGCCCCGGCCCTCGCAGTGCGTGCACATCCCGCCGGTGCGGCTGAACGTCACCTTCTCGGTCTTGGTCTTGTCGGCGCCCCGGTCGACCGTGAGACCGCCGCTCGCCGAGACCGAGGCGACGTTGAAGGAGAACGCGCCGGGCGGGCCGATGTGCGGTCTGCCGAGCCGGCTGAAGAGGATGCGCAGCATCGCGTTGGCGTCGGTGGCGGTGCCGACGGTGGAGCGCGGATCGGACCCCATCCGCTGCTGGTCCACGGTGATCGCGGTGGTCAGCCCGTCCAGCACGTCCACCTCGGGCCGGGCGAGGTTCGGCATGAAGCCCTGGAGGAAGGCGCTGTACGTCTCGTTGATCAGCCGCTGCGACTCTGCGGCGATCGTGTCGAACACCAGCGAGCTCTTCCCCGAGCCGGAGACCCCCGTGAACACCGTCAGCCGGCGCTTCGGGATCTCGATGCTGACGTCCTTGAGATTGTTCTCCCGCGCCCCGTGCACACGGATCAGATCATGGCTGTCGGCGGCGTGCGGCCCGGCAGTCTGCGCCTGCGTCCGCGCCCTCGTGGCCTTGGTCATCGTTCCTCCATCTGTCGGGCGGGGGCCGCGTCCCACGGCCCCCGCCGGCGTCACCCGTCCACTGCCCGCGTTCGTACGGCTGCGGCGGCCCTCTTCGCATGCCTACGGCGGTCCTGCGGTGTGTACGGCCGCGGTGGTCCTCCGGTGCGTACGGCTACGACGGTCCTCCGATGCGTACGACTCCGCGGTCCTCCGGATCTCAGACCTCGTGGACGCGGATCAGGTTGCCCGCCGGATCACGGACGGCGAAGCCGCGGACACCGTACGGCTGTTTCGTCGGCTCCTGGACGATCTCGGCGCCGGCCGCCTCCAGCCGCTCGAAGGTGCCGTCGAGGTCGGCGGTGGTGAGGAGGACGCGCGCGTACGTCCCCTTGGCCATCATCTCGACGATCACGCGTCGCTCGTCCTCGTCGACGGACGGGTCGACCGCCGGGGGCTCCAGGACGATGGACGTGTCCGGCTGACCGACCGGTCCGACCGTGATCCAGCGCATGCCGTCGTACCCGCCGTCGTTGCGCACCTCGAAGCCGAGGACGTCGCGGTAGAAGGCGAGGGAGGCGTCCGGGTCGTCGTGCGGGAGGAAGCTCGCGTTGATGGTGAGGTCCATGGCCCTCACGCTAGGCGCGCCCCACCCGCCCGCGCTTCTCGAATCCTGACCGGTGCGCCGTGCCCGGGGTGCCCGGCGGCCGACGGGCAGGGGCAGCTGGTCGGCGTTACGGTGTGGACAAACCGGAAGCAGGGACCCGAAAGGTGCGTGCTGCCCGTGCGATCCATCTGGAACGGTGCCATCTCCTTCGGCCTGGTCAGCATCCCGATCAAGCTGGTGAACGCGACCGAGAGCCACTCCGTCTCCTTCCGCCAGGTCCACCTGGAGGACGGCGGCCGCATCCGCTACCGCAAGGTCTGTGAGCTGGAGGACCGCGAGGTGACGCAGGGGGAGATCGGCAAGGCGTACGAGGACGCCGACGGCTCGATGATCCCGATCACCGACGAGGACCTCGCGTCGTTGCCCATCCCCACGGCGAAGACGATCGAGATCGAGGGCTTCGTCCCGGCCGAGAGTGTCGACCCGCTTCAGGTGGACGCCGCGTACTACCTCGCGGCGAACGGGGTCCCGGCCGCCAAGCCGTACACCCTCCTCCGTGAGGCGCTGAAGCGCAGCGGGAAGGTGGCCATCTGCAAGTTCGCGCTGCGGGGGCGCGAGCGGCTCGGCATGCTCCGGGTGGTGGACGACGTCCTCGCCATGCACGGTCTGCTCTGGCCCGACGAGATCCGTACGACCGAGGGGGTCGCCCCTGACGCGAGCGTCACCGTCCGCGACAAGGAACTCGACCTCGCGGACGCCCTCATGGACACGCTCGGAGAGGTCGACCTGGACTCCCTCCACGACGACTATCGCGAGGCGGTCGAGGAGCTGATCGCGGCAAAGGCGTCCGGCGAGGAGCCGCCGAGCGCTCCGATGCCGGCGGCGGAGGGCAAGGTCCTCGACCTCATGGCGGCGCTGGAGAAGAGCGTGCGCGAGGCCAAGGAGTCGCGGGGCGAGGAGGCCGACGCCGACGTCACGCACCTCGCGTCCCGCCCCACGCCCAAGGAGTCCCCCGGCAAGAAGTCCACCGCCTCCACCAGGAAGACGGCCGCAGCGCCCAAGAAGTCGACGTCCAGATCGACACAGCCGACGAAGAAGGCGGCCACGAAGAAGCAGACGCCCGGAAAGACGTCGACGACGAAATCGACGAAAGCGACGAAGTCGGCGACGGCGAAAACCCCGGCGAAGAAGACTGCGGCGAAGAAAACGACCACCCGCAAACGCTCGGCGTGACACCACGAGCCAACAGAACCGCAGCAGGCCACCACGAAGTACCCCACGCCGACGCCCCCGACTCCCGCCGCCCTCTCCCC
>NZ_JARGEE010000523.1:0-5621 GCF_033794485.1 Streptomyces sp. MB09-02B | reverse complement strand
GCTCTCAACCAACCCCCCGAGCCCCTCCGCCTCGGCCCCTCCGACGACGCGGAATGGGCGGCCTTCGCCGCGGAGTCCCTCCTCCGCGCAGCCGACACCGCCGCCCTCGGCGACCTCAGCCTCGAACGCCGCACCCGCGCCTCGATCGACCTCTCCTGGAACGCCGTCGCCAGCGAGATCGCCGCGGCAGCGGAACGCGCCCCCGAGGTCGAGTCCGCCGTACTCCCCCTGCGCGCCCGTATCTCCGTACGCGCCGGCCTCGGCAACCTCGCCACCGGCCTGCGCCCGCCCGCCACCGGCCACGACAACCCGCACTACTTCGACGACGCGGCCTGCGTCCGCGCCTGCGTCCTGGCGGTGGCCCACCCGGGCGACCCCCGACGCGCCGCCGACCTCGCCGAGTTCGACGCCCGCTACACCCAGGACGGCGACGGCGTGCACGGCGCCCGCGCGATGGCCGCAGCGCTCGCGCTGGCGCTCACCGGCGCGGACGTCGACGACTGCGCGGCCGCCGCCCTGGCCGAGCTCCCCGCCGGGACGGAGATCGGCCGCAACGCCCGCCACGCACTCGACCTCGCCCACCGCCACAGAAAAGAAGGAACATTCGCTCTGGTCCCCCTTCTGGAGCACCAGATCGTCGACCACGTCTACAGCTACGGCATCGCCGCCGCCGAGACCGTCCCCGTGGCCCTCGCCCTGGCCACCGCCGCGCGGGGCCGGATCGCCGAGGCCGTCCCCGCCGCCGCCTGCCTCTCCCGGGTCGCCGACTCCGCCCCGGCCCTCGCCGGCGCCCTGACCGGCGCACTCGGCGGCGGCACCGCCATCCCCGACACCTGGCGGGACGCCTGCCGCACCCTCTCCGGCTGCGCCCTCCCCCGTCTCACCGGCACCGACCTCGTCCACCTGTCCGAACTTCTCGACACAGCGCAACTCCCCACCACCCCCGGCGTTAGCCGGGCATGACGCCCGCATCCCAACCCGCACCCGTCCCGGCGCCCGCCCCCGCGGCCGTTCCGGACGCCGCACTCGACGAACGCATCACCGGCGCCCTCGTCGGCGCCGCCGTGGGCGACGCCCTGGGCGGCCCGGTTGAGGGCTACACCCCGGAGCAGATCCTCGAACGCCACGGCGGCCGCGTGCA
This sequence comes from Streptomyces sp. MB09-02B, assembly GCF_033794485.1. NCBI lineage: Bacteria > Bacillati > Actinomycetota > Actinomycetes > Kitasatosporales > Streptomycetaceae > Streptomyces > Streptomyces sp. MB09-02B. Next base: position 4,480 of record NZ_JARGEE010000523.1, on the reverse strand, counting down.
CGGCGTCGTCGGCCCCTGGAACGGCGACGACTGGCGCACCGCCCGCCCCATCGCGCCGTACCACAAGGGCGACGGCCACGTCACCGACGACACCTTGATGACGCACGCGCTCGTCCGGGTGTACGACCGCGTACGCGACCACCTCGACGCGTACGCCGTCGCCGAGCACCTGGTGCCGGACATGATGACGACCCCGCGCTGGATCCCCGAGCTGGAGGCCGAGGCCCTCCCCCTCCAGCGGGTCTTCCTCGCCGAGAAGTGGCTGGTGGCCCGGATCCACTACGGCCACATCGACCCCCGCGAGGCTGGCACCGGCAACATCGTCAACTGCGGCGCCGCGATGTACATGCCCCCCGTCGGCCTGGTCAACGCGGCCGACCCGCGCGGCGCGTACGCCGAGGCGCTCGACGTCGCGGGCGCCCACCAGTCGTCGTACGGCAGGGAGGCCGCGGGCGTGTTCGCGGCGGCCGTCGCCGCGGCGTGCACACCGGGCGCGACCGCGGAGTCGGTGATCGAGGCCTGCCTCGCCCTCGCGAAGGACGGCACCCGCGCGGCGATCGAGTCGGTGTGCGAAGTGGCCCGCCGTCACACGGAATTCGAGTCGGCGCTGCGGCCGCTCCGCGAGGCGGTCACCCCGTTCGACACGGTCGGCCCCGACTACCGCGCCCCTTCCCTCGGGGCCCGCCGCCCTTCCCGTCTGCACGCGATCGAGGAACTCCCCATCGCGCTCGGCATGTTGCTCGTGGCCCGCGGCGACTACCGGCACACGGTGCTGGGTTCGGTGAACTACGGCCGCGACTGCGACTCCATCGCCACGATGTCCGGCGCCCTCGCCGGCGCGCTGGGCTCGGACGTCCCGTCCGACTGGGCCAAGACGGTGGCGGAGGCCAGCCGCCTGGACCTGCACGCCCCCGCCCGGACGTTGACGGACGTCACGCTCCGGATCCACGACCAGGACGTCCGCCGCCGTCGCGCCCACGAGTCGGCCTTCACCGCCCTGGCCCCGGTCCGGTGACCCCCCTGCGCCTCACCTGGGTCCAGCCCGAGGACCTCCTCGGCCACGAACTCCACCAGGCCCGTCAGGACGGCCGCGAACCCTCGGCCATCGCCGCCCGCTGGCGCGCGGCGGGCGGCCCCCCGGCCCCTCTCCGCGCGGGCGCCTCCCCCGACCGGGCTTCCCGCTACCTCCGTCAACTGGCCGAAGACCTCCTCGACGAACTGGCGGACCTGCCCAGTGCCTTGGCGGAGGACGAACCGACGGCCCTGCCCGGAATCAAGGCCCAGTGCCCGGACTGGCCCGCGCACCCGCCCCAGTCCGATCGGCCCACTCCGGCCGCCTACGCATCCCGCCTGGAAGCCGCCTGGCTGGGCCGCGCCGCCGGCTGCCTCCTCGGCAAACCCGTGGAGAAACTCCCCCTCCACGCCATCCGCCGACTCGCCTCGGCCACCGGCAACTGGCCCCTCACCACCTGGTTCACCGCCCGCGGCGTCCCCCCGGAACTCCTCACCGCGCACCCGTGGAACCGCCGCTCGGCCCCCACCTCCCTCGCCGAGAACATCGACGGCATGCCCGAGGACGACGACCTCAACTACCCCCTGCTCAACCTCCTCCTCCTGGCCCGCCACGGCCGGGACTTCACCACCACCGACGTAGCCACCCTCTGGCTCGACGAACTCCCCGCGGGCCGCACCTTCACCGCGGAACGGGTCGCCTACCGCAACCTCCTCTCCGGCGTCGACCCACCCCGCACCGCCCGCCACCGCAACCCGTTCCGCGAGTGGATCGGCGCCCTGATCCGCGCCGACGTCCACGGCTGGACGAACCCCGGCGACCCTGCCGCCGCCGCCGAGCAGGCCCACCGGGACGCCACCCTCACCCACACCGCCAACGGCGTCTACGCGGCGATGTTCGTCGCGGCCACCATCGCCGAGGCGGCCACCGGCGCCCACGACGTCCACCAGTGCCTGCGCACCGGCCTGACGGTCGTCCCCCCGCACTCCCGCCTCGCGAAGGCGATCGACCACGCTCTCCGACTGGCCACGGAGATCCGGGACTTCGACACGGTCGTCGACGAGCTGCACGCCACCTACGCCGACCACCACTGGGTCCACGCCGTCCCCAACACCGCCCTGCTCACCGCCGCCCTCACCCACGCGGACGGGGACTACACGGCCTCCATCTGCCGTGCGGTGTCGGGCGGTTGGGACACCGACTCCAACGGTGCGACGGCAGGCAGCATCGCGGGCCTCCTGACCGGCTCCCCGAACGCGCTCCCCGAACGCTGGACGGCCCCCCTCAAGAACCGCCTGGCCACCTCGATCGCCGACTTCAACGGCATCGGCTTCGACGCCCTTGCCCACCTCACCCTCCGGGAGACCCTTCACCCATGACCCAGGCGCCACTCCCGCCCCGGGCGACGCACGCCCCCGCGCTCAGCCACCTCCGCGTCCTCGACCTCGCCACGCTCTTCGCGGGCCCCCTCGCCGCCACGATGCTCGGCGACTTCGGCGCGGAGGTCATCAAGGTCGAGCACCCCACGAAACCGGACCCGTCCCGGGGCCACGGCCCGTCGAAGGACGGCGTGGGCCTGTGGTGGAAGCTACTGGGCCGCAACAAGCGCACCCTGACGCTGAACCTCTCCACCCCGGGCGGCCGGGACACCCTCCTCCGGCTCGCCGCCACCGCCGACGTGATCATCGAGAACTTCCGCCCCGGCACGCTGGAGAAATGGGGTCTGGGCTGGGAGGAGCTGTCGGCGGCCAACCCCGGTCTGGTCCTCGCCCGCGTCACCGGCTTCGGCCAGTTCGGCCCGTACGCGCACCGCCCCGGCTTCGGCACCCTCGCCGAGGCCATGAGCGGGTTCGCCGCGATCACCGGCGAGCCGGACGCCCCACCGGTCCTGCCGCCCTTCGGCCTCGCCGACTCCATCGCGGGCCTCGCGACGGCGTACGCGGTGATGACCGCGCTCGCCGCGCGTGACCGCACCGGACAGGGGCAGACGGTCGACATGGCGATCATCGAGCCGATCCTCACCGTCCTCGGCCCCCAGCCCCTCTGGTACGACCAGCTGGGCCACGTCCAGCCCCGCACGGGCAACCGCTCCGCGAACAACGCGCCCCGCAACACCTACCGCACGGCGGACGGTTCCTGGGTGGCCGTGTCCACCTCGGCCCAGTCGATCGCGGAACGCGTGATGCGCCTGGTCGGACGGCCCGAGCTGATCGACGAGCCCTGGTTCGGTTCAGGGGCGGAGCGGGCGCGGCACACGGACGTCCTGGACGAGGCGGTCGGCGCGTGGATCGCCCGCCACACCGGGGAGGAGGTCATCGAGGCGTTCGAGAAGGCGGAGGCGGCGGTGGCCCCCATCCAGGACGTACGGGAGGTGATGACCGACCCCCAGTACCGCGCCCTGGACACGATCACCACCGTCGACGACCCCGACCTCGGTCCCCTGCGCATGCAGAACGTTCTCTTCCGCCTCTCCACCACCCCCGGCGCGATCCGCTGGGCGGGCCGTCCGCACGGTGCCGACACGGACTCGGTCCTGACCGAACTGGGCCTGTCCGCACCGGAGATCGAGACCCTCCGCCAGGAGGGCGCCCTGTGACCCCCCAGCCACCGACGCCCTTCCCGCTGACCTGGCTGTACGTCCCCGGCGACCGCCCGGAGGTGGTCACCAAGGCGCTCGCCTCCGGCGCGGACGTGGTCATCGTGGACCTGGAGGACGCGGTGGCTCCCGACCGCAAGGCCTACGCCCGCGCGGCCACCGCCGAGCTCCTCTCCGCACCGCCGCCCGTACCGGTGCACGTACGCGTCAACGCACTGAACACCCCGGACGCCGAGAAGGATCTCGACACCCTCGCCCCGCTCCCCGGCCTGACCGCCCTCCGCCTCCCGAAGATCACGTCCCCTGCCGAGGTGGCGAAGGTCGCGGAGCGGACCGCGCCGGCGGACGGAGGAGCGATCCCCCTCTACGCCCTCCTCGAATCGGCCCTGGGCGTGGAACGGGCGTACGACGTCGCCACCGCGCACCCCGCCCTCCGGGGCATCGCGCTCGGCGAGGCCGATCTCCGCGCCGACCTGGCCGCCGGCGACGACCGGGCCCTCGACTGGCCGCGCTCCCGGGTGATCCTCGCCGCCCGGGCCGCCGGCCTCCCGTCGCCCGCCCAGTCGATCTACCCGGACACGAGGGACCTGGAGGGCCTGGCGGACACGTCCGCGCACGGGCGCGCGCTCGGCTTCCTGGGCCGTGCCGCCATCCATCCCCGTCAGCTCCCGGTGATCGAACGCGCCTACACTCCCACTGCCCAGGAGGTGGAGTCGGCCGAGCGGACCCTGCGAGCGGCGACCACCACGGCCGGGGCCCAGGCCCTCCCCGACGGGCACTTCATCGACCCGGCCGTCGTCGCCGCGGCGCGCAGAACCCTGACCCTCGCGGCCCGCCCCAGCAGGCTTTGATCGCCCCCGCCGCCCCTACCC
>NZ_JARGEE010000522.1:0-5623 GCF_033794485.1 Streptomyces sp. MB09-02B | reverse complement strand
GGGGTGGGGTCTGTCCGGTGCCCACCCGCAGTCCACCCCCACCAACGGCACGGGTCTGCGCGTGGGCACCGGACAGACCCCACCCCCGGGTCGGGTCGCGGCCCAGCCGCAGACGGCCCCCCAGGTGTCGCAGCCTTCACTCGCCGGGCAGGTCCCGCTGCCGTCGCAGCCCTCGCTCGCCGGGCAGGTTCCGCTCCCGTCGCAGCCGTCCCTCGCCGGGCAGTCCCGGCTGGCGGGCCGTACGGAGGGGGCCGGGCGGTCGTACGCCATAGGGGCGCCCGACGAGAACGCGGACGAAGGTCCCGAGCCCCTTGACGGGCCCGGCGGCGCGGTGGAGGTCCCCGACCGTCCGCATCCGCAGCCGATGGACGACGAGTTGCCTCCGGAGCCGCTCGACAACCCGCGTCGGCTGCTGGTGTGGCCCGCGCCGGACGTGACGACCCACCAGGCGCTGAGCGAGCGTGGCTACCGGCCCGTCATCGTGAACTCCCGCGAGGACGTGGACGCCCAGATCGCCGCGTACCCGGCCGCCCTGTTCGTCGATCCGCTGACCGGGCCCATCACCCGCACGGCGCTCCAGTCGCTGCGTCAGGCCGCCGTGGCCGCCGAGGTCCCCGTCCTCGTCACGGCGGGCCTCGGCCAGGCAACGCGTGAGGCTGCGTACGGGGCCGACCCGGCGATCCTGCTGAAGGCGCTCGCGCCCCGCGACTCCGAGCAGCACCCGCCGCGCGTCCTGCTCATCGAGGAGCACGCGGAGATCGCGCTGGCCCTGACCGCGACGCTGGAACGGCGTGGCATGCAGGTCGCGCGGGCGGCGTCGGACGCGGACGCGGTCACCCTGGCCGCGCAGATGCGGCCCAACCTCGTGGTGATGGACCTGCTCCAGGTGCACCGCCGCCAGGCCGGAATCATCGACTGGCTGCGGGCGAACGGCCAATTGAACCGCACCCCGCTCGTCGTCTACACCGCCGCCGTCGACCAGTCCGAACTCCCGCGCCTGGCCTCGGGCGAGACGGTCCTCTTCCTCGCGGAACGCTCGACGAGCCCCGAGGTCCAGACCCGGATCGTGGACCTGTTGGCACGAGTCGGCACGAACTGAACCCACGGACACCAACAGTTGGGGCGGTGTTTCACGTGAAACACCGCCCCAACTGCCTTACGTGCGCGTCCTAGTCCTGCGTCACATCTGCGTCGGACCTGCGTCGGACGTGCGTCGGACGTGCGTCAGATCTGCGTCACGTCCAACGAACCCTCCGCGTACTGCCTCCGCAGCACCTTCTTGTCGAACTTGCCCACGCTCGTCTTCGGCACCGACTCGATGATCGTCCAGCGCTCCGGGAGCTGCCACTTGGCGATGTGGCCCTCGTCGGCGAGGAAGGAGCGCAGGGCGGCGAAGTCGGCGGTGGAGCCCTCCTTCAGTACGACCGTGGCGAGGGGGCGCTCGCCCCACTTCTCGTCCGGTACGGCGACGACGGCGGCCTCGGCGACGTCCGGGTGGGCCATGAGCGCGTTCTCCAGCTCGACCGAGGAGATCCACTCGCCGCCCGACTTGATGACGTCCTTGGCCCGGTCGGTGAGGGTGAGGAAGCCGTCGGGGCTGATCGTGCCGACGTCGCCCGTCTTCAGCCAGCCGTCCTCACTGAACTTGTCGTCGGGGCGGATGGGTTCGGCACCCTGGCCGCCGAAGTAGGCACCCGCGATCCAGGGGCCCCGGACCTCCAGCTCACCGGCGGACTCGCCGTCCCAGGGGAGGCGTTCGCCGCCGGGACCGGTGAGGCGGGCCTCGACCGAGGCGGGGAAGCGGCCCTGGGTGAGGCGGTAGGCGAGCTCCTCCTCCGAGCCGGCCTCGACATGGGCCGGGGGCCGGGCGATCGTGCCGAGCGGGGAGGTCTCCGTCATGCCCCAGGCGTGGCAGACGCGCATACCCAGCTTGTCGAAGGCCTCCATGAGGGCGGGCGGGCAGGCCGAGCCGCCGATGGTCACCTGGGTGAGGGAGGCGACCTCGCGCGGGCGGGCGGTCAGCTCCGCGAGCAGGCCCTGCCAGATGGTGGGCACGGCGGCGGCGTGCGACGGCTTCAGCGTCTCGATCATCTCGGCGAGCGGGCCGGGCTGCAGGAAGCGGTCGGGCATCAGCATGTTGACGCCGGTCATGAAGGTCGCGTGCGGCAGACCCCAGGCGTTGACGTGGAACTGCGGGACGACGACGAGCGAGAGGTCGGCGTCCGTCAGGCCCATGGACTGGGCCATGTTGACCTGCATGGAGTGCAGGTAGATCGAGCGGTGGGAGTAGACGACGCCCTTGGGGTCGCCGGTGGTGCCGGAGGTGTAACACATGGCCGCGGCGGTGCGTTCGTCCAGCTCGGGCCAGTCGTAGGTGGTCGGCTTGCCGGCGATCAGGTCCTCGTACTCGTGCACCTGGACGCTCGCTCCGGCGAGCAGCGACCGGTCGCCGGGCCCGGCCACGACGACGTGCTCCACCGGCTTGAGGTGCGGGAGGAGCGGCGCGAGGAGGGGAAGCAGCGAACCGTTGGCGATGATCACGCGGTCGGCGGCGTGGTGCACGATCCAGGCGAGCTGCTCGGGGGGCAGCCGCAGGTTGAGGGTGTGCAGAACGGCGCCCATGGAGGGGATGGCGAAGTACGCCTCGACGTGTTCCGCGTTGTTCCACATGAGCGTGGCGACCCGTTCGTCACCGTCGACGCCGAGATCCTCGCGCAGGGCGTGGGCCAGCTGCGCGGCGCGGGCGCCGATCTCGGCGTAGGAGCGGCGGTCGGGCTCGCCCTCGCCGGTCCAGGTGATCACCTGCGACGTCCCGTGGATGCTCGACCCGTGGGTCAGGATCCTGGAGATCAACAGCGGTACGTCCTGCATGGTGCTCAGCACGGCGTCCTCCCGGGGCGGCTCTGCCTACGCGGTGGTAACGGTTGCGCTGATTCTGCTCACATACCGCTCGGTATGTCACTAGGTGCCAGGATGATCGATCAGAGAGAGCCGTCGCGCGAACCACATGACAGGCCAACGAACGTGCCGGCGCACGGGTTCCAGGCAAGCGCACGGGTTCCAGGCAAGTGCACGGGGTCCGTGTCAGCGCACGGGGTCCATGCTGGCGGACGGGTTCCACGCCGACGCTCGGGTTCCATGTCGGCGGACGGGGTTCCGCGTCAGCGCACAGGTTCCAGCTCGGGGTCCTCGCGCAGCTTGCCCAGCGCGCGGGACACCGCCGACTTCACCGTGCCGACCGAGACGCCGAGCACCTCGGCCGTCTGGATCTCGCTCAGGTCCTCGTAGTACCTGAGGACGACCATGGCCCGCTGCCGCGCCGGCAGCTTCATGATCGCCCGCCACATCGCGTCGTGCAGCGCCTGCTGCTCGGCCGGGTCGGCGGCCTGGACCCCGTCCGGCTCCGGCAGCTCGTCGCACGCGAACTCGTCCACCTTGCGCTTGCGCCACTGGGACGTCCGGGTGTTCAGCAGCGCCCGGCGGACATAGCCGTCGAGGGCCCGGTGGTCCTCGATGCGCTCCCAGGCGACATACGTCTTGGCCAGCGCGGTCTGCAGGAGGTCCTCGGCGTCGCACGGGTTCGCGGTCAGCGACCGGGCGGTCCGCAGCAGCACCGGCTGGCGGGCCTTCACGTACGCCGAGAACGACGGGTACGACAGGTCCGTCAGGCCCGGCAGGGTCGGCCGGGCTGAGTGCGAGCGGGCCGGGGTCGAACGGGCCGAGGTCGAACGGGCCGAGGTCGACAGGGTCCGCGGCACTGGAGCAGCGGCCTGCGAAGCGCTGGTGCAGACGGGTGTGGTCATGGCTCCACGCTAGGAGCGGGCCCCGCCCGGCGGATCGGCCGCAGGTCCCGAAGCCGAATCCCCCTCAGGTTGTAGGAGTGGGGCAGACCTCACCTACTGGAGGTGGATGAACAGCCCCCAGGTACTGAGGGTGTACCCCTGAGGACCACCTGCCCCGGGTGTACGGCGCCCGCCCCACCGGCCCCCGGAGTGCCCGAAGCCCTCCTCAGCCGCCCCGTCCGCACCGCTCACCCGTCCGCTCCCAGCACCAACCCCGAGGTGGGCACCCCCGTCCCCGCGGTGACCAGCACCCGCTCGGCACCGGCGACCTGGTTCACGGAGGTGCCCCGCAGCTGTCGTACGGCCTCCGCGATGCCGTTCATCCCATGCAGATACGCCTCGCCGAGCTGCCCGCCGTGCGTGTTGAGCGGCAGCCGTTCCTCTGCGACGAAGTTGGCCGCCTCCCCCGGCCCGCAGAACCCGAACTCCTCCAACTGCATCAGCACGAACGGCGTGAAGTGGTCGTAGAGGATGCCCACGTCGATGTCGTCGGGGCCCAGCCCCGAGGTGCGCCGGAGCTGTCGGGCGACGACACCCATCTCCGGCAGCCCGGTGAGATCGCTGTCGTAGAAGCCGGTCATCTGCTGCTGCGCCCGGCCCGCGCCCTGGGCGGCGGCCACGACCACGGCGGGCGGCTTCGGCAGATCACGCGCGCGCTCCACCGAGGTCACGACGAGCGCCTGACCGCCGTCCGTCTCCTGGCAGCAGTCCAGCAGCCGCAGCGGCTCGACGATCCAGCGCGATGCCGCGTGGTCGTCGAGGGTGATGGGGCGGCCGTGGAAGTACGCCGCCGGGTTGGTCGCCGCGTGCCGGCGGTCGACCACGGCCACGTGTCCGAACGCCTCCGGGGTCAGCCCGTAGGCGTACAGATAGCGCTGTGCCGCCATCGCCACCCACGAGGCGGGCGTGAGCAGCCCGAACGGCAGCGTCCAGCCCAGGGCCACGCCCTCCGCAGACGGCTCCCGGTGCCGTACACCCGACCCGAACCGGCGCCCCGAGCGCTCGTTGAAGGCCCGGTAGCAGACCACGACCTCGGCCACGCCCGTCGCGACCGCGAGCGCCGCCTGCTGCACGGTCGCGCACGCGGCACCGCCGCCGTAGTGGACGCGGGAGAAGAAGGACAGCTCGCCGATGCCGGCCGCCTGCGCGACCGTGATCTCCGGGCTCGTGTCCATCGTGAACGTCACCATGCCGTCCACGTCCGCCGGCGCCAGCCCCGCGTCGTCCAGCGCCGCGCGCACCGCCTCCACGGCCAGCCGCAGCTCGCTGCGCCCCGAGTCCTTGGAGAAGTCGGTCGCTCCGATGCCGACGATCGCGGCCCGCCCGCCGAGCCCGTCCTTGGTCCGTACGCTCACACCGCCTCCCTCGGGGGCATGGGCAGGGGGAGGAGGGGCAGGGTCAGGGTCACCGTGCCGGTGACGTGCCGGCCGACGCCGTTGTCGCCGATCACCTTGACCGTGACCGTCGGGCCGTCGGTCGTCTCGACCGTGCCCGTCAATACCATCGTGTCGCCCGGGTAGTTGGGCGCGCCAAGCCGGATCGCCACCTTGCGCAGGACGGCGTCCGGTCCGAAGTGGTCGGTCACGTACCGCCCCACCAGCCCGTTCGTCGTCAGGATGTTCATGAACACATCGGGCGACCCGCGCCGCCGCGCCAGCTCCGGGTCGTGGTGCACGTCCTGGTAGTCCCGCGAGGCGATCGCCCCCGCGACGACGAGCGTGCGGGTGATCTCGATCTCCAGCGGCGGGATCACGTCCCCTGCCCCGGCCCTCACGCCGGCC
>NZ_JARGEE010000521.1:0-5627 GCF_033794485.1 Streptomyces sp. MB09-02B | reverse complement strand
CCGGGGTACGGATTGCCCCCGCCCCCGGCATAGGGGTCACCGGCGCCGCTCGCGTACGGATTACCCGGCAGCGGCGCCCCGCCCTGCTGGTGCGCCCATCCCTGCTGGTGCGCCGAGCACACCGGCACGGTTCCGAACGCGCGCTCCACCGACCTGCCCAGCTCGTGCACGAGGAGCAGATGAGCCAGCCTGCCGTCCACGAAGTCGGCCTCGCGCAGGGCGAGTCGGATGCCGTGCAGGGCGTCGTCGGCGAGCCGTCGGGCCTCGGTGAGGGAGGTCCCCGTGGCGGTCAGCGGGTTCCACGCGCCGGCGGCGGCGTCGGCGGTCCGGTCCTCCACCGCGTCCAGCAGGTGGGCGAGCCGCCCGAAGAGCCGTCCGGCCTCGGCGAGCGGCTCGGCGTTGCCCGGTCGTCCGGCCAGGATCGCGGTGTGCGCGAACGCCGCCGCGGTCGCCGTCTCGGTCGGTTCGGTGACCGTCAACAGCGGGGTGCCCAGGCCGGCGAGCGCCTCGATGCCTAGCTGCCGGTCCACGGAGTCGACCAGCACCGCCGTGTCGAACCCGATGTCCGCTCCCGTACGCGCCCCCGCGCGCCCCCAGTTCGTCGCGATCCGGCGCGCGGCGTGCGCCACCGGCTTGCGCGCGAGCAGTCCATCCCCATCGGCGACATGGTCACGCACCTTGGCCGAGGCGAGCACCAGCGAGACGGCGGCCGCGAGCCGGGCGCCCTCGCCCCGCGCGACGGAGGCTGTGCGCATCCCGCGCAGCGGACAGGGCCCGGCGGTGCGCCGCCAGTCGGTGGTGCGCTCGGCCTGAGCCTCCGTCAGAACCGAGACCAGCAAACCGTCATAATTGGTGACGATCCGAGCGAACTGCCCGTGATCCCCGCGCAGCGCGAGGCAGAGCCCGCACAGATGCGCCATCCATTGCGTCCGCAGCCCCTCGCCCAGCCGATGACCGCAGGGTCTCACGATTCCGAACACGACACTCCCCCGTGTCTCACGGTGCCGCCGCACGCCCGTCGGCGTCGCCGCATCGTAGCCGCCGGAACGTTCACCCGGACGCAGCAGGACTCACTCAAACGCCGTGAACAATATTATTTCACTCCCTGTCAGCAGGTGTGTACAGCGAAGCCCTTGGGGCACATGGACTCTCGACGAATTCGTTCTGCACCAGTACCGTCACGAAACCCCCGTGCGGCGTCTATCCACTTGGCGAGACATCCGCATCATGGACGACGATAGGGATGCGGAAAGCACGAAAGACCGCTGCGAGAGGAGGCGTCCATGGGATCGGTGCGCAAGGCGAGTGCCTGGCTTGGCCTCGTCGACGACAACGATGACGAGCGTTACTACGACGACGACTACGCCGATGAGCGGGAGTCCGGCTCCGGCGAGGCCTGGGTCACCGACCCTCGCGTCAAGGTCGCGTCCGAGTCCGCGCAGGACCACGGCCGCCGGATCGGCACGGTCACGCCGGACAGCTTCCGTGACGCCCGGCACATCGGCGAGCTCTTCCGGGACGGCGTCCCGGTCATCATGAACCTCACGAACATGGAGCCCGCCGACGCCAAGCGTGTCGTCGACTTCGCGGCCGGTCTGATCTTCGGTCTGCGCGGTTCGATCGAGCGCGTGTCGAACCGCGTGTTCCTGCTGACCCCCGCCGACACGGAGATCGTCAGCGGCGAGGTCGCGAGCCGCCCGGTGGACGGCTTCTTCAACCAGAGCTGAGGCAGGGCCGCTCGCCGGCCCGTCCTTGCGGTGCCCGGGTCACCCGACGCGGCTCACCGGAAGGCGTCGAGACCGGTGAGCGCCTTGCCCAGCACCAGTTGATGCATCTCGACGGTGCCCTCGTAGGTGAGCACGGACTCCAGGTTCGTCGCGTGCCGCATCACCGGGTACTCCAGGGAGATCCCGTTCGCGCCGAGAATCGTGCGGGCGGTACGGCAGATCTCGATCGCCTCACGCACGTTGTTCAGCTTGCCGAAACTGATCTGCTCGGGACGGAGCCGTCCCGCGTCCATCCGCCGCCCCAGATGGTGGGCGAGCAGAATCCCCTTGTGCAACTCGACCGCCATATCGGCGAGTTTGGCCTGGGTGAGCTGGAACGCCCCGATCGGCTTCCCGAACTGCTCCCGCGTCTTCGCGTATTCGACGGCCGACTCGAAACAGGCGCGCGCGGCGCCCATCGAGCCCCACACGATTCCGTAGCGGGCGTGCGAAAGACAACTCAGCGGGCCTTTCAGCCCGGTCACGTCCGGCAGTACGGCGTCGGCGGGCAACCGCACGTCGTCCAGGACGAGTTCACTGGTGACGGAGGCGCGCAGGGACCACTTGTGCTTGATCTCCGGCGCGGAGAACCCGGCCGTGCCGGTGGGCACGACGAAGCCGCGCACCCCTTCCTCCGTCTGCGCCCACACCACGGCGACCCCGGCGACGGACCCGTTGGTGATCCACATCTTCCGCCCGCTGAGCACCCAGTCGGAGCCGTCCCGCTTGGCGTACGTACGCATCGACGCGGGGTCGGAGCCGTGGTCGGGCTCGGTCAGACCGAAGCATCCGATGACGTCGCCGGAGGCCATGCGCGGCAGCCACGTCTGCTTCTGCTCCTCGCTGCCGAACCGGTGGATCGCGTACATCGCGAGCGACCCCTGCACGGACACGAGCGACCGGATCCCCGAGTCCGCGGCCTCCAGTTCCAGACAGGCGAGTCCGTACTGCACGGCGCTCGCTCCCGCGCACCCGTACCCCTGAAGCGACATCCCGAGGGCCCCGATCGCCCCCAACTCCCGCGCCAGCTCCCGGATCTGGGGCAGTTCGCCCCGCTCGTACCATTCGGCCACGTACGGCAGCACCCGATCCGCCGCCCACCTGCGCACGGTGTCCCGCACGGCGAGATCCTCGGGGTCGAGCAGTTCGTCGAGGCCGAGGGGGTCGGCGGGGTCGAAGCTCATGGGTGCACCTCCGGCTCAAAAACTAGCGACGCTAACCACCGTACCCAGTCCTCGCCGTCCTCAGCTGCGGACGAGCTCAGCGCATCGACTCCGCGCGCACCGGTGTCGTCCCGGAGGCCTCCCGCGGTCCCGGCACCTCGGCGGAGCCCTCGCACTCCATGCCCCGGGGCAGCCGCAGGGCCATCACCGCGCCGAGGACCAGCAGCGCCGCGCTCACCAGCAGCGTCACGTGCAGCCCGTGGACGAAGGAGTCGCGGGCGGCGTGCCGCAGGGCCTCGCCCGAGGACCCGCCCAGCCGGTCGGCGACCTCGTACGCCTCGCCGAGCGAGTGCCCGGCGGCGTGGGAGGCCGAGCTGGGCACCCCGGGCACGGACGACAGTCCGGGCGCGTACGCCGCGTTCATCACACTGCCGAGGAGCGCGATCCCGATGCCGGCGCCCAGCTGGTAGGAGGTCTCGCCGATCGCCGCCGCCCCGCCCGCCGAGGAGGCGGGCGCCTCGCTCAGCATCGACTCGTACGCCCCGAACAGGGTCGTCTCCAGGCCGAAGCCCAGCAGCACGAATCCGGCGAGCAGCAGCCCCGCGTTGTCGTGGCGTCCCATCGCCGTCAGCAGGACGACCGCGAAGGCGGTGAGGCAGAAGCCGAGGGACACCATGCGGCGCGGTCCGAAGCGGTGCAGCATGTGGGAGCCGACGAGTCCGGCGGCCATCGCGGCGACGGTCAGCGGCAGCAGTCGTAGCCCCGTCTGCAATGGGGACAGGCCGAGGACCAGTTGCAGGTACTGCGCGGCGATCAGCTCCAGTCCGACCAGCGCGAGCATCGCCAGGACGATGCAGCCGACGGAGGTGCTGAACGCGGGCCGAGCGAACATCCGCAGGTCGACCAGCGGATGCGTCCGGCGCCGCTGCCGTCGTACGAACGCGATCAGCAGGGCGGCGCCGCCGAGGAGCGCGAGCGCGGTGCCCGGCTCGAACGGCGGGTGGCCGCCGCCGAGCCGCTTGACAGCGAGGACGAGGCCGAAGAGACCGACGGCGGCCATCAGGGCGCCGACCACGTCCCAGGGGCCGTCGCGGTCGCCCGTCGACTCGGGCAGCAGCAGCCGTCCGATCGGCAGGCTGACGAGCATCAGCGGGATGTTGACGAGGAAGACCGAGCCCCACCAGAAGTGCTCGAGAAGGAACCCGCCGAGGAGCGGTCCGACGGCCGCGCCCACGGCGGCGACCGCGCTCCAGATGCCGATGGCGAGCGCCCGTTCCCGGCGGTCGGGGAAGACCTGGCGCAGGATCGACAGCGTCGCGGGCATGATCATCGCGCCGCCGACGCCGAGCAGGGCACGGGCCGCGATCAGCACCTGGGGGCTGTCCGCGAAGGCGGCCAGGGCGGAGGCGATGCCGAAGAGGGCGTAGCCGAGGAGGAGGATCCGTCTGCGGCCGACCCGGTCGCCCAGCGTGCCGAAGAGGATCAGCAGCGAGGCGCAGACCAGCGGGTAGACATCGACGATCCAGAGCAGCTCCATGCCGCTCGGCTTGATGTCCTCGGTGACGGCGGGCACCGCCACGTGCAGCACGGTGGCGTCGACGGCGACGAGCAGCAGGCTGACGCAGAGGACGACGAGGACGACCCAGCGGTTTGCACCGGCCCCGGTGTCCCGACGGCGTCGCGAAACGGCCGTGGGCGTCCCGGACATGTACGTACCTCCCAGATGCTCTCGCGTTCGGCGGAACCAACAGGGCGGGGACTCCCCGGTAGTCACGGCCCGGGAGGAGCGGTGTCCCGGACCCGCGCAACGAAAGGCGAGCGAGCCGTCAGCGTACGCGAGTTCCCGCCGGTGGAACGTGGTGGGTGTCTCATGGAACCCTCATGTGACGTGTGGCATACGCCACGCCCCGGGCCGTCCACCGGTCCTTCATGGCTCCTTCATCACTCGTCCGTGGTTCCTCGGTCACGGTCCATCACGGACCACCACGTGACGGCGTCCCGGCCGGTTCCTGGCGCCGTCGATAATCGAGCGCGTGACCGATCTCGCCACGCGCCCGGCGGCGCCCCTCCTGCGGCGGGCCGCCCCCGCGCTCCTCGGGTACGCGGCCGTGCGCGCCCTGGGCCTCGTCGTGCTCGCCGTCTGGAGCGCGGCCCGCAACAAGAGCGCCCTGACGCTGCTGTCGGCCCGCTGGGACTCGCTCTGGTACACCCGCGTCGCCGAGCTCGGTTACGGCTACGAGGTGCGGCTGCCGAACGGCGACATCCACTCGAACCTGGCCTTCTTCCCGTTGCTGCCCTGGCTGGAGCGGGTGGTGTCCGCGGTGACCCCGCTGTCGTACGCCCACGCCGGTCTCGTCGTCGGCACCCTCGCCTCGCTCGTCGCGGCCTGGGGGATCTTCGCGGTCGCGGACCGGGTGTACGGGCGCCGGGTCGGCGTGTGCGCGGTGCTGCTGTGGGCCGTGCTGCCGGTCGGGATCGTGCAGTCGATGGCGTACACGGAGTCCCTGTTCACCGCACTGGCCGCGTGGTCGCTGTACGCCGTCCTCACCGGCCGCTGGGTGGCGGCGGGCGTCCTCGCGGCACTCGCCGGGCTGACCCGCCCGGTGGGCCTCGCGGTGGTGGCGGCGGTGTGGGCGGCGGCGATCGTGTCGTACGTACGGGAGCGCCGCCCCACCCTCCCGCGCACCGGAGATCCCAC